>JAZOLL010000055.1:0-10993 GCA_045653105.1 Eubacteriales bacterium | reverse complement strand
TCAAGGCTGACGTTGGCGGCTCCGCAGAGGCTGTAAAGCAGTCGCTTGAAAAGATCTCTAACGAGGAAGTCAAGGTAAGAGTTATCCACTCTGCCGTTGGCGGAATCAGAGAGGGTGACGTTATGCTTGCTTCCGCCTCCAATGCGATCATCGTCGGATTCAACGTACGTCCTGACAAGGCTGCTATCGACAGCGCCGAGAGACAGAACGTTGACATCAGAACTTACAGAATCATCTACGACTGTATCAACGAGATAACCGATGCTATGAAGTGAATGCTTGCTCCTGAGTTCAAGGAAGTGCTTCTCGGTCACGCAGAGGTCAGACAGACTATCCACGTACCTAACGTTGGAACTATTGCAGGTTCTTACGTTCAGGACGGTAAGGTGGCCCGTTCCGCTATGATCCGTGTCGTAAGAGACGGAATAGTTATATTCGAGGACAAGATATCCTCGCTCAAGCGCTTTAAGGACGACGCAAAGGAAGTCGCGCAGGGCTATGAGTGCGGTATCGGTCTTGACAGATTCAATGATATTAAGGTCGGCGATATACTCGAGGCTTATATCATGGAAGAAGTTAAGAGATAAACAAAAGAACGAGAGGCGAGTGCCTCTCGTTCTTTTTATGTTTAAAAGTTTTCGCCCGCCTTTTTTAAAAGGCGGCGAGGGTGTGGGGCGCGGAGCTCCACGACCTTTTACGGCGTGTTTCTTTTTGCCAAGCTTTTTCTTTTGCGCCTATTTGCTCAAAAGAAAAAGCGGTGTTGGTTATTGCTTATGTACGGCGTGAATCTGTTATTTTTTAAAATCAGGTGTATAGCTTGCCGTGGCAGAGGAGCGGTGCTGGAAATATCCCTCAAAGCCAAGCGAGAGCGCGTGGTCGAGCACGCTGTTATACTCAAACGAGGTCACTCTGCGGTGGAGCTCTTTATATTCGCAGTCGGTCGCAAATTCAGGGGTGTACTGGCTCATAAGACTGAGACGGATATCCTTTATCGGGAGTAGCTTTGCGAGGGTGTCGAGTACCGCAATGCTGTCCTTTCTGTTCGAGGGAAGCACGAGGTGGCGCACTATCACACCGCGGAGTATCATACCGTCATCGTCAAAGGCTACAGCACCCGTCTGACGGTACATCTCGGTGAGTGCCGACGCGGCTGTTTTGGGATAATCGGGGGCGGAGGAATATTTTTTTGCAAGCTCGTTTGACGCATACTTGAAGTCGGGCAGATACACGTCAACAAGTCCGTCGAGGAGCTTCAGCGAGGATACGAGCTCGTATCCCGAGGAGTTATACACAACGGGGATAGTGAGCTTTGTCTTTATCTTTTCAAGCGCCTTTGCTATCGGCTCTGCAAAATGCGTGGGAGGGACGAGATTTATATTGAGCGCGCCCATGTCCTCGACCTTTAGCATAAGCTCAGCAAGGGAATCGGCGTCGTATATTTTGGCATCTGTATCTCCTTTGCTTATCGCCTTGTTCTGACAAAAGACACAGCGCAGATTACATCCGCTGAAAAATATCGTGCCGGAGCCGCGCTCACCGCTTATCGGCGGCTCTTCCCACATATGAAGTGATACACGGGATACCGATGCTTCTTCGGGTGAGGCGCAAAAGCCGCGCTTTTCGGCTCTGTCTATTCCGCACGCCCGTGGGCAAAGATTACATACGCTCATAATACACTCCTTTCTTTGCTCTGAGAATATTATACTATCAAAGCCCGCGTTATTCAAGGGGGTGCGAAAATGTTTTTATTTGCTATAGACAAAACAGCGCTTAAGTGGTATAATAATAGAGTATTTTGTGATTTAAAGAAAGGGAAAAGACATGGATTTTTCAGCAATTCTCTCGAGCATTACTTCAGCTTGCATCACTATAGCTTGGAAGCTTGTGCTCTCTATGATGGTTCTTTTCGTAGGTCGTATTCTCATCAAGCTTTTACTTAAGATTTTCCCCAACGGAAAAAAGCACGACCGTATGGACAAGACCGTCAGACTTTTTGTAAACAATTTTATAAAGATAACGCTTTACATAGCCCTCGGCATAACGATAGTTGCTATAATGGGAATCCCGATGGCATCTGTCATAACAGTTTTTGCCTCTGCCGGTGCCGCTATCGCGCTTGCTGTTCAGGGCTCATTCTCGAACTTTATGGGCGGTATAATGATACTTATCTTCAAACCCATAGTGGTTGGAGATTTTGTTGAGGTGGACGGAGATTCCGGTACTGTGACTGAGGTCGGTATATTCTATACCGTGCTTCGCACCCCCGACAATCTCGTTGTAACGATACCCAACAAAACTATGATAGATACAACGATAACTAACTATTCGAGAAACGACACTCGCAGAGTTGATATAACGGTTGGCGTTGCTTACGAGTCCGACATTGAGCTTGTAAGGAGCACGGTCCTTTCTGTTATCGCGGCAAACGACAAGGCACTCAAAGATCCCGAGCCTTTCGTAAGAGTTACCGAAATGGCTGACTCCTCTATCGATTTCAGCGTGAGAGTTTGGTGCAAATCCTCGGATTACGGTATACTCAAGTCGGATCTTCTCGAGACACTTTGCACGGCTCTTGAAGAGGCAGGCATCGTTATACCCTACAACAAGCTTGACGTTAATATTGTAAACCAGTAAAATAAGGTTATTCCGCACGGGGCGTGGCAAATTGTCGCGCCCCATACGAGTAGGAGGTAGGAATATGAATATAAAAAGCGCAGAGATACTCTGTGTGGGAACAGAGCTTTTGCTTGGAGATATCGTGAATACAAACGCGGCTTTTTTGTCGCAGAAGCTTGCAGAGCTTGGAATATGCGTTTACCGTCATACGTCGGTTGGCGATAACCCCGAAAGGCTCAAAAAAGCGCTTGCTGACGCGATATCCTCGGCGGATCTTGTTATTACCAGCGGCGGACTTGGTCCGACGTACGATGACCTTACCAAGGAGACCGTTGCGGAGTTTTTTTGCAGAAAAATGAAGCTCGATGAGCACTCGCTTGGCCGTATAGAGTCTTATTTCAAGAAAGTTGGCAGGGCGATGACAGAGAACAACCGCAAGCAGGCGATGATGCCCGAGGGAGCAGTGATATTTGACAACGATTACGGCACAGCTCCCGCACTTGCCCTCTCTGACGGAGAGAAGTGTGTGATAATGCTCCCGGGCCCTCCGAATGAGATAGTTCCGATATTCAACGAGCGAGTTATGCCTTATCTTATTAGCCGCAGAGCAAGTGTTATCGCAAGCAGAAATATTCATATTTTCGGTAAGGGAGAGTCTGCGGTTGAGGATATTATCGGGAATATTATGAAAACCTCGACAAACCCCACTGTCGCTCCTTACTGCAAGGAGGGAGAGGTGCGCCTTCGCGTTACCGCATCGGCGGACACAGAGGAGGATGCGCTCACTCTTTGCGATGCTATGATAGAGAGAATATACTCCACCGAAGTTGGAGAATATATTTATGGTGTGGACGTTGATTCGCTTGAACGCGCGGCGGTTGAAAGGCTTCGCGAGTCAGGGCTTACTGTGGCGTTTGCGGAATCTTGCACGGGTGGACTTATCTCTAAGAGGATAACCGATATTTCGGGTGCTTCCGATGTGTTTGTCGGTAGCTGTGTGACTTATGCAAACGAGGCGAAGATGAAGCTCCTCGGAGTTAAGGACGAGACGCTCGCAAGATTTGGCGCGGTATCGGAGCAGACTGCAAGAGAGATGGCAAAGGGAGTAAGAGAGGCATTGTCTGTAGATATAGGGGTATCTGTTACGGGAATTGCAGGTCCTACGGGAGGCTCGCCAGAAAAGCCTGTAGGGACGGTATTTCTTGGCATTTCTACAGAATCCGGCGAGAGCGTAAGGCCGCTCTCTCTTTCCTCTATGAAGTCGCGAGACTATATCAGAGCGGTGTCTGCGTCTAACGCTTTTGATATGATTTTAAAGACTTTTGTCGAATAAAATGAAAAATAATGAAAAAAATAGTCAAAAAGCATTGATTTTTTTCACTTAATGTATTAAAATGGTAGGGTGGCAAAAAAGTTAAAAGTTCAATAGGGGGACGAAATGAACAACTTTAAGAGAATAGGCGTGCTTACCTCCGGTGGAGACGCGCCCGGAATGAACGCGGCTGTCCGCGCTATAACAAGAAAAGCACTTGCAGAGGGACTCGAAGTGATGGGTATCATGGGCGGCTACGGCGGTTTGATCCATGACGATATGATACATCTTACGACAACCTCTGTATCCAATATAATAAAGGCAGGCGGTACTATCCTTCACTCTGACAGATGTCTTGAGTTCAAGACAGAGGAGGGTATGAAAAAGGCTATCGCTACCTGTAAGAGACGTGGGATAGACGCGATCGTGGCTATCGGCGGAGACGGTACGTTCAGAGGAGCTACCGACCTCACACTTCACGGAATTCCCACTATCGGAGTTACCGGTACTATAGACAACGATATCACAGCTACCGATTATACAGTTGGCTTTGATACCGCGATGAACACAACACTTGAGATGATAGACCGTCTCAGAGACACCTGTGAGTCTCACGCTCGTTGCAACATCGTTGAGGTTATGGGTAGAGGCTGCGGAGACATCGCGCTCAGCACGGCTATTGCTTGCGGCGCGGCATTCGTTGCCATTCCGGAGCTTCCCTTCGATGAGGAGAACGCTATTCAGAGCGTGCTCAGAGCAAAGGCTAACGGTAAGCGCGGAATCCTTGCAGTAGTAAGCGAGGGTGTGTTCTACACGGACGAAAACGGAAATAAGATACCCTACGGAGAGGTTCTTCAGAAGACTATAGAAGAGAAAACAGGCGTTGAGACGAAGTTTGCTCGTTTCGCTCATATAGTAAGAGGCGGTTCGCCTACACTCAGAGACAGAGTTACCGCTACGAGAATGGGTATTAAGGCAGTTGAGCTTCTTCTTGAGGGCAAGAGCAATCTTGTTGTCGTTGAATTTGACGGCGAGATCATGAGTATGGATATTGTATTCGCGCTCACAACAGACCGTATGTACAAGGGCAAGCTCAAGGATGGCGATCTTGACAAGTTTAGCGAGGAAGACATCGCAAAGATGAGAGCTATCTGCAAGAGAAGACACGAAGATATCGTAACTCTTCACAAGAGCCTTACAGACATTCAGATGAGCTAAAATATTCGGGGCTGAGCACAAAGTGCCAGCCCCGAGATACGTTTGGAGATTTTACTGTGAACAAAAGACAGAATTTTTTATCCGGAATGAAAGCGGGCATACCGATAGCGCTTGGCTATTTCGCGGTTGCGATAGCGCTTGGAATTTCCGCTAAAGAAGCGGGATTTTCCTCATTTTCTGCGGCACTCACCAGCTTTCTCATAAATGCCTCGGCAGGGGAATATATCGGATTTTCACTGGCGGCGATCGGCGCGAGTTATATAGAGGTGGCGCTTATGGAGGCGATCGCGAACGCGAGATATCTTCTTATGTCTGCATCTCTTAGTCAGCGTCTTGATCCCAAAACTCCTACATGGCAAAGACTTCTCCTCGGATTCACCATTACCGACGAGATATTCGGTGTATCCTTGGCGAGAGAATATCCTCTCAGTCCATATTTTACGTACGGAACATTTTGTGTGGCAACTCTTGGTTGGACAGGCGGAACTTTTGTGGGGGCGGTGCTTGGAGACGTTTTGCCGATAAGCATTATAAGCGCGCTCGGAGTTGGACTTTACGGAATGTTTATCTCGATATTTATTCCTATGGCTAAAAAGGATAAGATCGTGGCAGCACTCGTTGCCATCAGCTTTGCGGCAAGTGCGGCGGCTACATATCTTCCTGTGATATCAAGGGTACCCGAGGGTGTGAGAATAATCGCGCTGACGGTAGTGATATCGCTTGTGGCGGCAATTCTTTTTCCGAGAGATCCTATGAGTGAGAGGGAGGGCAAAGAATGAACGTTTATATCTACATAGCCTGCATGGCGGGTGTGACTTATCTTATAAGAGTTCTGCCGCTCACCCTTATCCGAAAGCCGATACAGAACAAAACGCTTTGCTCGTTTTTGTATTACGTGCCTTACGTTACGCTTGCGGTGATGACCTTTCCGTCGATACTCACGGCAACACAGTCGCCTGTCGCGGCGGCGGTGGCGCTTATCTTGGCGATAGTATTCGCGTGGCTCGGAAAGGGACTTTTCTTCGTTGCGGTCTCCTCCTGCGTTACGGTGTTTGTACTTGAGCTGATAATGAAGCTTTTATAAAAAATAAAAGGACAGAAAAGTTTTGCTTTTTCTGTCCTTTTTATTCTGTAAGCTCAAGATATTCCTCAAGGCAGATGCCCGAGTAGTGTATCACGGTTGCCGCGTCGCGACCGACGAATCTGTAGTGCCAGGATTCGTAATCATAGGTGGTGGAGTAGGTCTTTCCCTCGGGATATCTGAGGATAAATCCGTATTTGTATGCGTTCTCGGAGAGCCATCTGAAAGCGGCGGTTTTGGTGAACTGCTCATTTGTGAGAGAGGTCATTCCGTTGGTGAAAAAGTCCACACAAAGACCGCTCTGATGCTCGCTCGTACCGGGGAGGGCAGAGGTCTTTCGCACCTCGGCGACCGCGCACTCACGTGAGCAACCGTGCTCATTGATGTGATTCTTTACGTAGCGCTCAAAAATATCATCTTGGTATTCATAGCTTCTGTAGGCGCTTGTGACATAGGCAGATGCACCGTCGGCGTTCATATCTCTCATCATAGCATACAGTGCTCTTTCCGCGTAAAGGCTGAGCTTGTATTCCTCGTCAAGCGCGGTGTACCTCGGAAGTATGGTGGAGAGCTCGCTTGGTTGATATTCGGGTGCGAGTGGATTTGAGGGATTTACCAGCAAGAGAAAACTTGATGTGTCCTGGGGGTCAATATATTTGAGATAGTTCGATACGTCGCTCGGATACTCAAACTTTACTCCGTCGGTCGGAGTGAGCGAGGCGACTACTTCAAACTTTTCGGTCGAGAATGTGATGTCTGTCTTGTATTCAACACCCTCGCGCTCGTATGTCTCTCTTGTTATCTCTATTTTGTGCTTTTTAGAGTTTGATCTGAAGGTGAGACCGTCGGACACAGCTTTTATCACACTTTGATAGGGAACGAGGCATTTTCCCTCTCCGACTATGGCGGGGGCGGGAAGCTTTACCTTTTGAGCGTTTATCACCGCGTATTCGCTATCGTTTGTGAATTTCATATAGTTGTCGCCCGAGGCGATATATTTCATCGATTCCTCAGAGCCGCTCACAGAAAACTCGGCATATTTTGCCAGAAGGTTCATATCTATGTAGATCACGTCGTTTATGACGGTATCCTCATATTTGACGCGGGTGTCCTCCTTGCCAAAGGTGAATACGTAGTCGCGTTTACTGTTTGCGCTGAGTGTGTTTGCCAGATATACCGAGAGCAGAATGACAGCTCCGATAAACGCCACGGAAAACACCGCGATAAGCACGGTAGTCAGCGTGTTTTTCTTCGCGAAGGTGCGAAGCTTTCCGGGGGCTTTCTTTGTTGGCGGGGGGATCTCTGATGAGTCCTCAAGCTCGTCCTGTCTTGTGAGGATCATATTAACCTCTTCCTCTGACAGAGGGTCGGGAGTTTCTATTTGAGTCTCTTCAAGGGAGGACTTTTCTTCTTTTTCCATAAGACCATATACCTTTCTCAAGAATAGGGTTACGCTTTGTTTTCAATGATTATGAAAAACGGAGAGGTCGGGGAATTGAGTATATTTATCCTTGTCGCGCAAAACTTGTAGCGCGAGAGGGTGGAGAGGTATTCGCATACCATTTTGCCCTCTGCCTCGCCCTCGGCGTGCCCGGGGTATATTGCGATAAGTATTATCGCGTCGGGCGCCATAAGCGAGATCGCCGCCTCGATAGCGGGGAGCGTTGTCGTACGCATTGTTGTTATCTTTTTGTCGCTTCCCGGGAGGTAGCCGAGGTTGAACATTCCTGCCTTTATCGGCACGTCAACGTATTTCTTTACGTTGTGGTGCGAGTCGAGGATAAGAGTGCAGTTATCGGGGCAGTCTGACTTTGCGAGGCGGTCTGCCGTGGAGGCGAGCGCCTGCTCCTGAATGTCAAACGCGAAGACGTGACCGAACTCTCCGACTGTGCGTGAGAGGAACTCGGTGTCGTGTCCGTTTCCCATTGTAAAATCCACCGCAACGTCACCCTCTCCGAGGTGCGTGAGTATAAAATGCTTTTGAAGCTGGAGCAGATCTATCATTTTAAGCTTGCTTTGCCTTTCTCAAGTTTTTCGTGCTTTGGCGGCTCGTTTGTGTGGATATCCGAGCGCAAAAATTTCATCGCGCGCTCCACCGAGTCCTTTGAGTTATACCACGGCTCGTCGCCGTATCTGTAGTCAAACTTTTTGCAGAACCAGCTTACGTCCTCCTTAAGCTCTGCGAGATATTTGTTTACTATATCTCCGCAGTCCTTTGCAAAGGCGGTATAGCGCTTTTTCTGAAGTCTTATCTCACCGCATTCGAGCAGCATTCTGTAATGGGGCAGGCAGAAGTAGGGCTGAGCCTTAAGCTTTTCCACAAACTCCTCGTCCTTATCCCAAAGATATACGACGGTCTCTATCATATGAGTGAAGTTGAACTCTATTTTTCTGCACACGTAGCAGGTCTTATCAAGGTCTGCAAGTCTTTTTTGCGGTTTGGGGGCGAGAAATCCGCCCTTCAGGTCAGAGATGAGCTCGTCGAGGTGGCTCTCAAGCGTGAGTGCCATTCCGAGACGGTTCTTTCTGACGAACATCATGTCGTAGTGCGTCTTGCAAAAGCCCTCTTCGTTTGTCTTGATGCGGATATCGGGCTCCATCATAGAAGCACCGAGTATATCCTCAAGCTCGTTGTTTTCGAGCTTATTGTAGAGCGCGCAAAGCGGACAGCCGCAGGAGTGATCGTCTCTTGACGCCTCAAAGGCTTCGTTTACGGGAATAGTATATATCTGTTCCATTTTATACTCCTTGAAAAAGTCTTGCAAAAAAGGATAAGCTATTATATAATATCTATAAGAGCTACAAAAATTATCCCTATCTCAAATATTATAACACATATTTTTTTGCTTTTCAATAGAATTTTTCCATTTAGGAGAGGAATATAAATGACAAAAGAGACAGTATGCGGCACCCTTGACGGCATTAAATACATAAAGCTTTCTGGGGTATCGCACCTTGACGTAAATAAGATATTTGACTGCGGTCAGTGCTTTCGCTTTGATCCCGTAAAGAATAGCTCTCACAAGGTGGAGTTCTGCGGCGTGGCGTTTGGCAGGTTCGTATCCTTTGCGCAGGACGGCGACACGCTTTACGTTTACAACACGGATGAGCGTGAGTTCGAGGAGATCTGGAGCCGCTTTTTGGCACTTGATATAGACTACTCCGAGATAGTAGCGGATATCGGTGTCCGCTCACAGAATCCCGCGCTCCACCGCGCGATAGAATACGGTGAGGGTATACGTATTTTGCGGCAGGACCCGTGGGAGACGGTGTGCTCGTTCATTATATCGCAGAACAACAATATCCCGAGAATAAAGAAGATAATAGATGCCCTCTCGGAGAAGTGCGGAGAGCGTATAGAGATACCCGAGGCGCTGGCAAAAAGACTCGGACGTGAGGCGGTGGCATATTCCTTCCCGAGTGCGGAAAGCCTTGTAGCGCTTGGTGTTGACGGACTTTTTGAAATGAAAACAGGCTTTCGCGCAAAGTACATATACGATGCGGCAGAAAAAGAAGTCGCAGGAGAGATAGACCACGAGTATCTGTCTGCCTGCGAGAACACCGCGGATGCGGTGAAATCTCTTTGTGCGGTGAAGGGAATAGGCCCGAAGGTGGCAAGCTGTGCGCTGCTTTTCGGTTACGGGCGGTACGATGCATTTCCGATCGACGTGTGGATAAAAAAGGTCATAGAGAAATATTTTGAGGTTTCCCCGAAGGATTTCACACCCGATATCCTGGGAGAATACGCGGGCATCGCCCAGCAGTATTTGTTCTATTACGAGAGGTATATAAATCAGGGATAAAAAAGCGACTTGCGTTTGCAAGTCGCTTTTTGTTTGTTTATCTATCAAAGAATAGAGCAGAATCTGTCGTATGCTGCGGCGAATGCCTCGGTGTTCTCGGGCTGGTAGTCAACCACGGAGAAGGAGTCTGCGATGATCTCGCGTGCGCTCCAGAGATCCTTGATCTCGCCTGCGGCGATGAGCTGAACTGCAACGTTACCCGCAGCAGTTGCCTCGATAGGACCTGCGATAACGGGTGTGTTTGTTGCGTCTGCTGTCATCTGACAGAGGAAGCCGTCCTTTGTTCCGCCGCCTACCATATGGATAGCGGAGAAGTCCTTGCCTGTGCACTTCTTGAGGTTTTCAAATGTGTACTTGTACTTCATTGCAAGGCTTTCATAGATGCAACGAACGATCTCTCCGTCTGTTTCGGGCACGGGCTGATTTGTCTCGCGGCAGAATGCCTTGATGCGCTCGATCTGGTCTCCGGGGGGAGTAAATCTGGGCTCATCGGGGTTGATGAAGCACTTGAAGGGAGTCGCCTCTCTTGCCATCATCTCCATTTCCGCATAGCTGTAGTTCTTGCCGTTTCTCTTGAACTGACGTCTTGTCTCCTGGATCATCCAAAGACCGATGATGTTCTTGAGGAATCTTGTGGTTCTGTCGTGTCCGCCCTCGTTGGTTATGTTGAGAGCCGCGGACATCTCGGTGATACAGGGCTCACGAAGCTCTGTTCCGAAAAGGCTCCATGTGCCGCAGGATATGTAAACGAAGTCCTCGCTCTTTGCGGGAACAGCCGCAACCGCGCTCGCGGTATCGTGACCTGCAACTGCGATGACCCACTTGGGCTCGATGCCGAGCTCCTCGCAAAGCTCTGCCTTGAGGGGAGCTATGCGCTCGCCACTGTCAACGAGCTCAGGGAAGAGAGATGCCTTGAGTCCGAGCTTTTCGATAAGGGCGTAGTTCCAGTCCTTTGTTATCGGA
>JAZOLL010000054.1:0-5455 GCA_045653105.1 Eubacteriales bacterium | reverse complement strand
TCTCGAATGTTTGTATATCCTTCGGTAACTTCCGTTACCGTTAGTATCTTGATCCGAGTTCGCTTAATTCTTAGCTTTCTCTTTTACTTTGTTTAGAGTAGTTTTCTTCAAAACTTTCGACGAGATTCGCACTTGCTTTTTCGCTTTGTACTTATCTCTTGTTGTTCAATTTTCAATGACCCTTGCTATCCCCCTCAGGCGGACAGCTTGACTATTATATCATAACCCTCCTCCCCTTGTCAATACCTTTTTTGAAAAAATTTTATGTTTTTTGGCGATTTTTTAAAAATTTTATCCGTATTGGCAAAAAGAAGAGGAAAGCCTTGAAATCTTGCGACTTCAAGGCTTAATTTGGTGGAGACAACTAGATTCGAACTAGTGACCCCTTGCATGTCAAGCAAGTACTCTAACCAACTGAGCTATGCCTCCAAACATTTGGTATTATAACACACCTTTTTCTAAATTGCAATACCTTTTTTCAAGTTTTTCAAATTTTTTAAGGCGGTCTCGAGCACGCGAGTCCGCCTTTTATATAATGTAGATTTATTTCTTTTCAAAGCCGTGGATAAATCCGGTTACGTCCGCAGAGCAAATATCTCCGCCTATCACCCTATTCTTATAAATGATAAGGTTTGCATAGACCACACCGTCGTACCCCTCATAATTTGTCACCTCATATGTATACCTGGTTACGTTCTTTTTCTTGTATTTGGTGAGATCAAGTCCCTGTCTTTTCTGAATCTCGTTATATCCCGTAAAGACCTTATCAAATTCAGACGGGATAGTGACCTCTCCCGAGGTGACGGCATCCGGCTTTACTGTCCAGCCAAACTGCGACAGAAAATTTATTCTGTCCTCATTTGTCTTTATCTTTTCGTAGTTTATCTCAAGATTTCCAGACACGGGTGTCTCGGCATCCACCCCGTAAGTAGGAACGAAGGCTATCAGCGTTATGAGCGTTACGAGCGCGACGCACACAACTGCGAAAAATTTTATCGTGCTCGCGCGCAGTGAGTAAATAAACATATAAAAATCCCCCTCGTATATTTCTATTGAATTATATTTGGGGTAAGCGCAATTTATTCCAAAAAACAAAAAGAGCGAGGCAACTCGCTCTTTTTATATACTGCGAACTCCAAGTCCGCTTCTCTTCTCTTTAGCGCTGACGCTATGTATAAGTCCTATGAGCATATTGAGCGCAAGCATAGAAGATCCGCCCGCCGTCAAGAACGGAAGCGCAATGCCAACAACGGGAACTATGGCGAGACACATTCCTATGTTTTCAAGTGTCTGAAGGATAAATATAGCCGCAACGCCCATGCATATAAGTTTTCCTGTATTGTCCTTACAGCGCATACCTATCACTATTATTCTCGCCACTATCACGCAGAGTGCGACTATGACAAGCGCGCCACCAAAGAATCCGAACTTTTCACAAACTGTTGAGAATATGAAGTCGGTGTGCGATGCCGCAAGCTCCTCATAAACCTCACCGCCAAAAAGTCCCTGACCGAAAAATCCGCCATTCGATATTGCTTCCTTACTCATAAGAGGCTGCATTCCGTACCCAAAGGGGTCGAGTTCCGGCGAGAAGCCGTAGATTATTCTATCCTGCTGATACGGGGCTAAAAAGCCCCACAGAAACGGAACGGAAATACCGATGAGTACCGCCGCGCCGAGAAAATACCAAAGTGAAAGTCCAGCTCCAAAGAGCATTGCAGCGACAAATCCAACGTACACGAGCGCGACACCGAGGTCTCCCGAGATGAATATAAGTCCCGCAACCGCCCCGATATGAACCAAAAGTCCAAGCAGCTTTTTGGGTCGGTTTATCTCGCCCCCAACCGCCTCCAGATGCTTTGCCAAGGTACAGACAAGCGTTATCTTGACAAACTCGGAGGGCTGGATCATCGGTCCGCCGGGCCAGAGTCTGAGCCAGCTTTTATTTGCCGTTACGGTGTTCTCACCGCTTATACCTACTATCAAGGTAAGCACAAGAATTATCACCGACGCGGCAAACATAATTATAAAAAATCTGTCTATAAAGAACTTATAATCGACGTTTGCGATGATAAATATCATCACAGTTCCCGCAAGCGCCATAGCTACCTGCATTATCAACTTACTCTTTCCAAAGTTATCCATAGCTCCGAATATCGTAATGATACTCAAAAGGGTCAAAAAAGAGGTCGCGCCGAAAAGTATCGGATCGATTCTCTTTATTCCCTTGATAAAAGAGCTCTCTCTTCTTTTCATCATGACCTCCTTTTTAAATTTAGGGGGAATATCTGAAAAGATGCTCCCCCGATTTTTTATTAGTACTGTCTTCCCCAAACTACCATGTGCTTTGCAGGTCTGCCGCAACAAGCGCACTTGTCAGAGATGTTCTCCTCAACGAAAGGAATGCAACGGGATTTAACTCCGCCTGTTTCATCCTTGAGCTTGTCCTCACACTCGGAGTCGCCGCACCACATAGCCTTGATAAATCCGGGCTTATTGTTTGCGATGTCGATGAACTCGTCGTGATCATGGGCAACGTTTGTCTTTTCCTCAAGGTTCTTCTCTGCACGAGCATAGAGCTCATCGTGTACAGCCTTGAGTGCCGCCTTTACCTCTTCCTCAATATTATCGAGAGATACAAAGGTCTTCTGTCTGCTTACACGGCTGACAAGAACGCAGGAGTTGTTCTCGATGTCTCTCGGTCCGATCTCGAGACGGAGCGGAACACCCTTCATCTCGTACTGGCTATACTTCCAGCCTGTAGAGTTGTCGCTGTCGTCAAGCTTTACTCTGAAGCTGTCTGCAAGTCTGTCTCTTATCTCTGCCGCCTTTTCAAGCACGCCTTCCTTATGCTGTGCTACAGGAATGATAGCTACCTGAATAGGAGCTACAGCGGGAGGAAGAATAAGTCCGTTATCGTCACCGTGGGTCATGATAAGCGCGCCTATCATTCTTGTGGAAACACCCCAAGAGGTCTGGTGAGGATAGGATATCTTGTTGTCTCTGCCTGTGAAGGTGATATCAAAAGCTCTTGCAAAGCTGTCGCCAAAGTAGTGAGAAGTACCGCCCTGAAGCGCAACTCCGTTGTGCATCATAGGCTCGATGGTGTATGTCTCCATAGCTCCCGCAAACTTTTCCTTTTCGGTCTTTCTACCTGTTACCGCGGGGATAGCGAGAGTCTCTCTGTAAAAGTCCTCATAGCACCTCAGCATCTGGAGTGTCTCTTCTCTTGCCTCCTCTTCGGTCTCGTGCATGGTGTGACCCTCCTGCCAGAGGAACTCAGATGTTCTGAGGAAGGGACGTGTGGTCTTTTCCCAACGAACAACGCTACACCACTGGTTGTAGAGCTTAGGAAGATCTCTATAGGAATGGATTATATTCTTGTAGTGCTCACAGAAAAGTGTCTCGGAGGTAGGACGAACTATAAGACGCTCAGCGAGCTTATTCTGTCCACCCATAGTTACTATCGCGCACTCGGGGGCAAATCCCTCAACGTGATCCTTTTCCTTCTGGAGCAGGCTCTCAGGGATAAACATAGGCATATATACGTTCTCGTGTCCGAGCTTTTTGAATCTCTTATCGAGGTCGTTCTGGATGTTTTCCCAGATAGCGTATCCGTAGGGACGGATCACCATGCAGCCCTTAACACCGGAATAATCAGCAAGCTCTGCTTTTTTTACAATGTCTGTGTACCATTGAGCGAAGTCCTCGTCCATCGAGGTTATCTGCTCAACCATCTTTTTATCGTTTGCCATTTTGAAGTCCTTTCAATTTATAAAAATAAGCATTATTCATCATAATATTATAAAACATAGCTGCCCTCTTGTCAAGAGAGCTTGCACATTTTAAGGCAAAAAAGGAGAAGTTAAGCTTGAAAAAAGGTGACTGTCTGAATATTTTTGGGGTAAGTATAGAGATAGGAGATAAAAAAACGGTGATAGATAAAATAAAACGTGCTTTTTCTGATTCCTGCACTATATCCGTATTCACGCCAAATCCTCAGATGTTGATGCTCGCAGAGAAAAACGAAAAGTTCAAAGATATACTCTGTGGGGGCGATATACTGCTTCCCGATGGAGTTGGCGTATGCATTGCGGCAAAGCTGCTCGGCACACCCCTGCCCGACCGCATAACAGGAATAGACACAGCAGAAAACCTCCTTGAATATGCAAGTGATGGGGATATCCCCGTGTTTTTGCTCGGCGGCAAGGATGGTGTGGCAGCAAGAGCCGCGAAAAAGATCAAAGCGAGATATCCGAGGCTTTGTATATGCGGCACGCATCACGGATATTTTGAAAAGTCGGGAGAGGATAACGACGGTGTCATAAAAATGATAAACGAAAGCGGAGCTAAAATACTTTTCGTTTGCTTTGGCGCGCCGCTTCAGGAGACCTGGACAGCTGAAAACAAAGAACGATTAAACTCCGTCAAATTGTATATGGGACTTGGCGGTGCGCTTGATGTGTGGAGCGGAGATATCAAAAGAGCGCCCAGCTTTATGCAAAAGGCAGGACTTGAATGGCTTTGGAGAATATTAAAAGAGCCGAAGCGTATTTCCTTCGTTTTTCAGATCCCCCGTTTTTTATGTAAAGTTGTCCGCCAGAAATATTTAAAGTAGTAAATATTGTGCAAATTAACAAATTTGATAATTTTTTACCAAAACTATTGTATAATGGAAAAAAATGAGTTAAAATATATAATTGAGAAAGAGTGCATTGAAATATTTACCATTTTCGGCTCTTCTAACTCGTCAAAAAAATATTTTATATAAAACGGAGGATTTTTCCCATGTCAGTAAAAGTTGCTATCAATGGATTCGGACGCATTGGTCGTCTCGCGTTCAGACAGATGTTCGGTGCTGAGGGTTACGAGATCGTTGCAATCAACGACCTTACAAGCCCCAAGATGCTCGCTCACCTTCTCAAGTACGACACCGCTCAGGGTCGTTACGACGGTCACACCGTTGAGGCTGATGATGCAGCAGGCACAATCACTGTTGACGGAAAGACTCTCAAGATCTACGCTGAGAAGGACGCTGCAAACTGTCCTTGGGGCGAGCTTGGTGTTGACGTTGTTCTCGAGTGCACAGGTTTCTACTGCTCCAAGGACAAGTCCATGGCTCACATCAACGCAGGTGCAAAGAAGGTTGTTATTTCTGCTCCCGCAGGAAACGATCTCAAGACTATCGTTTTCAACGTAAACAACGACACTCTTACAGCTGAAGACCAGATCATCTCTGCTGCTTCCTGTACAACAAACTGCCTTGCTCCTATGGCAAAGGCTCTTAACGACTACGCTCCTATCCAGAGCGGTATCATGACTACTGTTCACGCTTACACAGGTGACCAGATGATCCTCGACGGTCCTCACAGAAAGGGTGACCTCCGCCGTGCACGTGGTGGCGCACAGAACATCGTTCCTAACTCCACAGGCGCTGCAAAGGCAATCGGTCTTG
>JAZOLL010000053.1:0-26049 GCA_045653105.1 Eubacteriales bacterium | reverse complement strand
CGTATCTCACCACACAACATGTTCTGTTATGGTTCAGGAGTGCTCTCACGACATCGATTCTTTCGACCTTGAGTACCTCCAGCACGACCTTCTCGACATCATGAGAAAGATGATCCCCGACTTTGCTGAGGAGCATCAGTACCGTCATCCCGGACCGGTTCACGCTCAGTACGGCAGATACGTAAACGAGCCCGGTGACTACTCCTCCATGAACACAGACGGACACCTCCGTTCTGTATTCTTCGGCAGAAGCGAAACACTCACAATCAAGGATGGCAGACTTGACCTCGGTCTCTTCGCACACATCTACTTCATCGACTGGGACCACGTTATCGCTCGTCGCAGACAGGTAAACGTTACCATTATCGGTACATCTGAGGATGTTGGAGACAGAAAGTGGAACGACGGTAAGGTTATCGACACCAAGAGAAAGTTCACAGAGGACGAGAAGGCATACGATATTCACTATGACCTTCAGCAGATGAGATAATCAGTTATCAAATCTAATATAGACCGCACACACGGATTTCCGTGTGTGCGGTTCTTTTTTTTTATTTTTTATAAAATAAAAGCGCGTCTGGTTACAGACGCGCTTTGGTTTTTAGTTTTGATTATTCAGCAGAGCCTTCGCCGTCGTCGGAATCAACATCTCCGCCACCTTCGGAGCTGCCGAAGATGTCTTCGAGGTCAATGAAATCAATGCCGTTTACCTCGCTACATCCGGTAGCTATGAGCTTGTAGCTCTTGCCTGTGGATGTGTAGTAAACATCAAAGCTTCCAGCGGTAGCATTGTAGATGTAAGCGAAAGTACGCTTCTGTCCGTTGTTTACGTAGAAGGGAGCAGAAACTATCTCTGTACGATCAAACTTTGTGATCTCGGGAGCAGATCCTTCCTCTGTCTCATATGCCTTTGTATCGTCTTCCTTAGCGAAGTAAAGGATGTTGGAGTAATTGTTCATAGAGAAGATCTCAACATCATTTGCAATTCGTTTCTTCTTAGCTGTGGAGGACTTGAAGAACATAAGGTTGTCCTCATCATCAAGGAAATAAATGTTGCCCTTTTCTGTGATAACGAAATCCTTTACGAAATCAGAAACCTTCTGAGCGGTTTTTGTCTTGTCGTTAAGGTCGATATACTTGAGCGTCATATCGTTGTTTATGAAGTAGAATACGTCACCGTCGGAATTGAGCTTTCCTTTGTAGTACTGAAGCAGAGAAGAGTCATAATTCTTGTCGACGTAGTATGTAGCTGCGGTAAATTTCTTTTCGGCGTTGGGGTCGGGCGTCAAGGATGCTTCAAATACAGTTTCCTTGAGAGAGGAGAGAAGAGCAACAGAAGGATCTGCGATCACGGGATAGCACTCTCCAACACCTATCTTGTAGGAGTCGTTCTTCTTTGCGTTGTAGATATGAGACTGTACGCCGTTGTCATTCTTGACAGTATATACGATCTCGTTTCCCTTGAAATTTACATAGGTGAGCTTGTCAAAGCCTGTTGCGATGGTGCTTGGACCTTCACCTTCACCGGGCATGATGAGATAAAGCTTAGAGGTTGTAACTGTGTTTCCGTCTCCGGCATCCTGAGCGAGTGTGTCATACGCATAAACGTATTTTCCTTTGCTGGAAACAGCTACGGGGATCTTGTTGTTCGCATAACTATCACTAGCACCGTTAGCGTACAGATAAAGCTTGAACTCGTTTACGTTTTCCTTCTTCGCAAGTGTGTATGCAACGACAGATGCGTCGGGAGCGATAACAAAGTTTCCTGCGGTAGGATCCTTAGTGATCCTATCCTCATTTTCCTCGGAATAGAAGTAGTAAGCATCATTATCCTTGTAAACAACACCGGGCTCATAGTCTGCAAGAGCGACTACTCCCTGAACAGGTGTTGTTACTATGCTTATGAGCTCTTTCTTTTCAAGCAAGTATATGTTGTATCCCTCGGATGTGTCCTCTATTACGTAAGCAAAGGAGTTGTCAAGAGAGGGCTGGAGGAAAATTTCATTATCAAAGCCTTCACCAACAGTAGAGCCGTTCATAGCAACGTAATGCTTGCCGTCAACCACGTAAGAAGCAAAGGAGTTGTCCTCAACCTTGAGTGTTCCGCCGCTTGATGTAGCTACGAGTATAGCGATAACAACAACGAGAACGAATGCAGCAACGGATGCTGCGATTATAAGAAGCTTTTTGAGATCAAGCTCAACGGTCTTTCCGCCGGGATTTTTTCTGGGGGGCGCATTTCTTTTGGGAGCACCGGATCTTGGTGCGGAGTTGAAGGAGTTGAAATCATCCGTTTCGCTTGCAGCATTGAAAAGGACGCCTTCTCGCTGAGCATTTCTCTGTGTAGAGGATGCCTGTCCTGATGTTGCAAAAGCAGGACGATAACTGTTATTGTAAAGCATTTTTTAACCTCCAAAGGATAAAATATAATATTCCTAAATAATTCTATCATATTTACATTATACATACAATAACATATTATTAAAAAATAATGAACAAAATATGAATTTCACAATATATTGTGTCGAAATGAATTAAAAAATGCTATATTTTGAATTTTTTGCCGATGAGTATTTTAAAGGCAATCTTTAAAGTCATAATTTTTCACCCTCGAAAATATACTCTTACAAAGGGGATGTCATGCTGAAAACAAGCCCCTTGAGAGGTGTAAAAAATGGGAGTGAAAATTTCATATACGGACAAGATATCGAGATATCCCGAGATACTTAACCGATATCTCCCGACTTCGCTTTGTGAGGAGATAAATTCTGCTTTTTTGTGGGGAGAAAAGATAGAGGAGATACGGATACGGGCGGGGCGGAGTACAAGCTTGACGCTTCGCGACAGAAATCTGAGTTTACAGCACATTATGTCGCCAACCGCTGTTGGTGAGATGATAGCCTCGATGTGCGGTCATTCGCTTTATGCGTATTCCGAGATGATAAATCAAGGCTATATAACGCTTGAGGGTGGAATACGCGTGGGGATTTGCGGTAGGGCATCTGTGAAGGAAGATAAAATTATCGGAGTTTACGACATATCCTCTGTGAATATAAGAATACCCTCCGAGGTTCGTGGGGTTGGCGGCAGTATATGCGAGCTTTTGCGGAGTATGAAGGGATGTCGCGGTGTGCTCGTGTATTCTCCGCCGGGTGTGGGAAAGACGACCCTTTTACGCTCTGTAGCCTACAGTATGGCAAACGGTACTGATGCCAAGCGCGTGGTGGTGATAGATACGCGCGGAGAGATCGGGTGCTTCGAGGGAATGCGAGGCGGCAATATAGACGTTTTGGTGGGATATCCCAAGGGAATAGGTATTGATATAGCCGCAAGGACAATGAACGCACAGCTTATGGTATGTGATGAGATCGGTGAGGAGCGAGAGGTAGCGGCGATACTTTATGCGCAGAATTCGGGAGTACCTCTTCTTGCGAGCGCTCACGGTGAGAATATAAAGGGGCTTTTGAGTCGCAGAGGGATCGCTAAACTGCACAGAGCGGGTGTTTTTGGCGCGTATGCCAGGATAGAAAGAAAAGGACGAGTGGGGGATTATTCATACGAGATCACCACAGCGGAGGCAGCAGATGATATTTTGCAAAATAATCGGAGCAGGGATACTCTTGCTTAGTGGGGCGATAGGTGCGTCTGCCCTCAACAGATCGCTCAGCGAGATGAGAGATCAAACCGACGCACTCACAGAGCTTGTGCGCTACGTGAGGTGGCAGATCGAGTGCTTTTCCATGCCCGTATCAAGTATTTTTGCCCATGCAGAGCGGGATCTTCTTTTGCGATGCGGATACAAATTGGATATTCCCTCGATAGATTTTAAAAGCTTTTTGGAGGAGCTGAAAATTCACGATGGAGCAACTGAAAGCGCCCTTCGAGAGCTTGCTATGAGCTTTGGGAATTGCTACAGAGAGGAGCAGCTTCGCGCTTGCGAGCGATGTATAGAAGCCCTTGAGCTAAGGAGAGGCGAGTTCGCTATAGAGATTCCAAAAAGAAAAAAGATAAACACAACGCTTTTCATATCGGGAGCACTCGGTGTGGCTATAATTCTGATATAAGATGCGAGGAAAATAAAAGGAGTGAATATTTATGGACGTGACGCTGATTTTGAAGATCGCTGGGGTGGGGATACTCGTATCCCTTGCATCCTCGATACTTAATAAAACGGGGAGGGACGAGCAGGCGAGCTTTGTTACTGTTGGAGGGATAATCGTTGTTATGCTGATGCTCGTCGGTGAGATGAGCGAGCTTATTGGCGCTGTGCGCTCTGTATTTGGATTATGAGTAGCGCTTATTTTTTTAAGGCGTGCGCTACAGCACTTGTGTGCGTTGTTGTGGGAGGGGTTATAAAGCTGGTAAAGGGAGAGCTCTCCTTTGCGGTCAAGGTAGCGGGTACGCTGCTTGTTTTTGGGCTCGTGTTTCTCTCCCTGCAGGAGGTCTTGAGTACTACAAAAAGCATTTTAAATACCGACGGATTTTCTGAATACGCGGAGGTGATCTTAAAAGCTCTTGGTGTTGCACTTCTCACGCATGTCGCGTCAACGGTCTGCAAGGATTGCGGAGAGGCAAATCTTGCCTCTATGGTAGAGTTTGCGGGTAAGGTGGAGATACTTCTTTTGTCTTTGCCTATGATAGAGAGGCTTTTGAGATATACCGCGGAGATAGCCGCGCTCGGCTCGTGATAGATATGAAGGCTAAAATTGTGATTTTTTTGTTCGCGATAGCGCTCCTTTGCTCTTTGCTTTTGATAAAATGCTTTGCACAGAGCTCTGCGACAGAGATACCGGAGGGCTTCTTTGAGGCGATAGACGAGCTTCCGAGCGAGAGCATCGATAAGTTGCCCGATGAGATATACAGCGAGGATACGGGCGAGGTCGCAACTGCGCTCAGCGGACTTGCCTCTCCCCGATATATACTTGATTTTTTGAGTGAGCTTTTTGGAGCAGGGATAGGAGATGCGCTCATAGTTCTCGCAAAGCTTTGCGGTGTGATAATTCTGTCTGCTCTTTGCAGGGCACTCAAGCGCACCGTATCATCCGATGCGCTCTCGGGTGCTATCAGCTTCGCGGTAGGCTGTGCTATGTTCGGCTGTATCATAGAGCTTATATACAGGCAAATAGAGATGGTCAGCGCGTTTTTTGAACGGCTTAACTCTCTCATGTTTGCGATGATACCTGTTTTTGGTATGCTTTATGCCGCAGGAGGTAACGTCACGGGGGCGGCGGCTTCGGGAAGCAGCATGTATCTTTTTCTCGCTGTCTCCGAAATGTTCTGCGCGAGGACGATAATACCGATAGTGTCTATCTGCACAGCCCTGGCACTTTGCAGGGCGCTCTCTCCAAGTATGGAGCTACAGAGTGTAGGCAGTGCGATAAAGCGATGCTACACATTTTCACTCGGACTTATAATGAGTTTGCTTCTTTTCCTTATGGCAAGCGAGAGCGCGCTTACCGCAGCGGCTGACAGCGTGGGCTCGCGCGCGGCAAAAATGCTCGCCTCATCTATGATACCCGTTGTGGGTGGCTCTGTATCAGAGACACTCAGAACTGCCGCTGCAGGCGTTCAGTACGTAAAGAGCATCGTGGGAGTGGGAGGTGTTATATTAGTTTTGATTCTGCTTTTGCCAACGCTCGTCTCTCTTTTGCTCGGCAGACTTGCATTTATGATAGGCGGCGCACTTGCGGGAGTTTTAGGGTGCGATGACGAGGTGCGATTGCTCTCCGATGTAGGTGGGATCTACAACTGTATGATAGCCGTTGTTTCTATGTGCTCGGTTATGTTTATCTTTGCCATAAACATCTTCATAAAAACGGCTGTTGCGATAGGATGATATATATGAGTGATTATATTTTTCTTTTGAGCTCTGTTTCGGTCTTTTGCGGAATAATACATATCCTTGCCCCCAAAGGTGAGGGTGGAGCGCTTCGGGATAACGTGAGACTTGTAAGTGCGCTGGCACTTCTCTGTGTCGCACTTTTTCCAATAGGGGGATTTCTGACAGGACTGAAAAATACAGATCTTGATTTCTCGGATATCGTCAGCCGTGAGGAGCTTACACAAAAATATGATGAGAACTTTTGTGCCGCTATGAAGGAATATTCAGAGGAGGAGACAGAGCGAGCCGCTGAAAAGATCCTGTTCGATCGCTTTGGATTAAAGGAGGGAGATATTGAAATCAAGCTTTACTCAAGTGTCGAAAATGACAATATAAAAATAGAGCGAGCGGATATAGTGATATACTTTGGAGGGATAATGCAAGATCCGAAAGAACTATCCGATGCTATTACAGAACTTCTCACTTGCGAATGTCGAATAATATATAAATAAAATGTCTAAAAATAGAAAATAAAATATAAAAATATATATAAATAAATATTTTTGTCGGAGATAACAGATATGAAAAATGAAAATAAAAAATCAAAAAACAGTCAAAAATTTATATTTGTTTTTATCTTGGCAGCAGTTGGTGTAGCACTTTTGCTGCTTGGTGCTTACGGAAAAGGTGAGGATAAAAAGTCAGAAAATAGTGAAGAAACCTCTATGAATGCCGAGGCGTATGCCAATTATACCGAGCAGCGCATATCAGAGCTGTGCGAAAAAATAGCAGGGGTAAGAGACGTTCACGTGGTGGTAACTCTTGAGGGCGGATACAACACCGTGTATGCGCAAAACTCACAGTCGGGAAGCTCGGGCTATAAAAACGAGTTTGTGCTCACAGGTAACGGTTCGTCCGAGCAAGCGATTCTTGTAGGTTACTCGACCCCAAAGGTGTCGGGGGTTGGCATAGTGTGTAAAGGAGGTGGAGAGGATGCTATAAAGAAGGAAATAATCTCGCTTGTGAGCGCTACCTTTGGGGTCAGCAGTAATAAAATTTACGTAACAGAGGCGGGAGGTTGAAATTCAGGTAATATTTTTATGGACAGTCTAATATAAATGTATCGTAGAAATCAATTTATCGGAGGAAGATATTTATGAAACTTGAAAATGTCAAGGAAAAATTTAAAAATTTCTGTCAAAGGGTGGGAAAGAAAAATTTTGTTATAGCAGGAGCGGTCTTGCTTATCGCGACGGCTATAATCATCAATTTTGCAGTATTCTCATCGTCAGACAAGGGAGACGGATATGATTACGATCAGAGCGTGGGAACCGACGGCAACACGGTAACCACCACTCCGCAGAATCCCGACACCACACCTACCGGGGATTCTTACTTTTCCAGCGTCCAGCTCAACAGACAGCGTACGCGTGATGAGGCTATAGAGGTGCTTCAGAGCGTGGTGGATAACCAGTCCTCAACAGAGACCGCTAAAAACGAGGCGCTTGCTGAGATCAACAAGCTCGCGGGTGTTATGGAGACCGAGGCGAATATTGAGACCCTTATCATAGCAAAGGGATTTGAGGAGTGCGTTGCGGTGCTCAGTGGAGAGAATGCAAGCATCGTTGTCAAGAGTGAGGGTCTTATGCCTGCGGAGATATCTCAAATAAACGAGATAGTTTATCAGCAGTCCGGCATACTTCCTGTAAATATCACTATCATAGAGAGATAGTATAGTCCGAGTGCGAAAAAGCTGCATATTCTGTACTACAGATAGCATCTTAGGGGGCATTGAGATATATGAATAAAAGCAAAAGCAGAGGTGTATTCTTTGAGTCGGGTGAGCTGTTCGCGGCATCAAACAGCGCCCGTGGATTCAAAAGCTATTACGATAAGATATTTGACAGAGAACACCTTTTGCATCTATACATAATCAAGGGTGGACCCGGTACGGGAAAAAGTAGCTTTATGCGAAGGATCGGGGAGTATTTTGAGTCCCGCGGAATTGCGGTCGAGTACTATAAGTGCTCCTTTGATCCGGACTCTATAGACGGAATACTCACGGATACGGGTATCGCGTTTATAGACGGAACCGCACCGCACCCGGCTGAGTGCGATATTTCGGGGGCGAGAGATGAGCTTATAGATCTTGGAGTCTTCTGGAACGCGCAAGCACTTTCAAAAAAATATGCGGAGATAGCTCGTATATCCGCAGAAAAGCGCAAGGCCTACGATGTGGCATACGGATATCTCGCGGCTTGCGGTGAGATACTGAAAATTGAAAAAGCAAGCACATTCTCCGCACTAAAGCGGGATAAGATGCTTGCCGCGATATCACGACTTATTCCTCGCGAGGAGCGAGGGGGCGGCTTTGAAATCACACCTTCACTGATAGACTCGCTTGGAATGAGGGGGCGAGTTCGTCTTGATACCTATGAGAAATATGCAGATACTGTTTATGAGATAAAGGATACCATGCTCTCAGGTTCATTCTTTCTATCCGCGGTTATAGATAGAGCAAAGCAATGTGAGATGGCTATCAGAGTATCCTTTGATCCCATTGTGCCCGAATATCCAAACGCGGTATTCCTTTGCGAGAGCAAAATAGCCTTCGTTTTGAGAGAGGCCTCGCAAAACCCTACAGATGGAAGAGAAGGGGTCAAAAGTATCAATATGGAGCGATTCCTTGATAAGTCTGTGTGGGATGGGAACAAAGCTCGACGTAGGCAAAACAAACGAATATTTAATTAACTTGTTTCGCTTTCGTACGGGGAGCTCTTAAGGGCGGGAAAATATCATTTCGCGCTTGAGAAAATATACATCGAGAGTATGGATTTTTCCGCAAAGGAGAGCTTTACGGAAAGCTTTTGCAGAATGCTCGACGAGACGTATTTCTCCGAAAAGTAAAATAAAATCGGTCACGCGAAGTCTTATCGCGTGACCGATTTGTTTATTCAGTTTTTCTCTGATGCTTCAAATATGTTGAGTTGTGAAGAGGCAGATCTTGCTTGCTCACGATAGGGGAGACCGAGATGCTCATAAGCCAGACGCGTCACACATCTTCCGCGAGGTGTACGGCTGAGGTATCCGATCTGCATCAGATACGGCTCGTAAACGTCCTCTATAGTTACGGCTTCCTCACCGATAGTAGCGGCGAGTGTATCGAGACCGACAGGACCTCCGTCATAGAACTTGATGATCGTTTCGAGCATACGTCTGTCTGTGTTGTCGAGACCGAGCTGGTCTATCTCAAGCTTGCCAAGGGCATAGTTTGCGATGCTGCGGTCTATTTTTTCCATCTCGCTGACCTGTGCGAAGTCTCTTACGCGCTTGAGGAGTCTGTTTGCTATTCTCGGTGTTCCGCGGGATCTTGACGCGATCTCGTAAGCACCGTCGTCGGTTATATCAAATCCAAGTATTCCCGAGCTTCTGCGAACGATAGTTGCAAGCTCCTCGGGAGTGTAGAGCTCAAGCTTGAGTATAACACCGAATCTGTCGCGAAGAGGAGTTGTCAGCTGACCCGCTCGTGTGGTAGCGCCGATGAGGGTGAACTTCGGCAGATCTATACGAATGCTTCTTGCGGCAGGGCCTTTTCCGATGATAATATCAAGGGCATTGTCCTCCATTGCGGGGTAGAGTATCTCCTCAACGGTTCGTGGCAAGCGGTGTATCTCGTCTATGAAGAGAACGTCACCTTCGGAGAGGTTTGTAAGGAGCGCCGCAAGGTCGCCTTGCTTTTCTATCGCGGGGCCTGAGGTTATTCTGATGTTTACCCCCATCTCGTTTGCGATGATGTTGGAAAGTGTTGTCTTACCGAGACCGGGAGGGCCGTAAAGGAGCACGTGATCGAGCGAATCTCCACGACGCTTTGCCGCCTCGATATAAACTCTCAGATTTTCCTTTACCTTGTCCTGACCTATATAATCTTCAAAAGTTTTGGGGCGGAGAGAGAGCTCGGATTCGGAGTCCTCTTTGGTGTAGGAGGTCGTCATCATTCGGTTTTCAAAGTCAAATTCTTCGTCTATCATCTGTTCGTCCTCCTTATCTCATAAGCTTTTTGAGAGCTTCTCTTATAATATCGTCAACCTCAAGGGAGGTCGTGTCGATCTTTCTGAGCACCGCGTCAGCCTCACTTCTGGAGTAGCCGAGAACTGTGAGCGCGCTGAGCGCGTCTGCGCGTTTGTCGGATAGCTTTGGACCGTCGAATACGGATATACCCTCTCCCTCATCCGGGTCGCCAAAGCTCTGTCCCTTGAGCTTGTCTTTGAGCTCAAGAACTATTCTTGCAGCGGTCTTAGGACCTATACCGCTTGCTTTGGCGATAGTTTTTTTGTCATCTGTGCAGATAGCGAGCGCCAGCTTTTGGGGAGAGAGCAGGGAGAGTATCGAGATAGCCGCCTTTGGGCCGACGCCCGAAACCGTTATCAAGAGTTTGAATGAACTGAGCTCCTCCTCTGTCGCAAAGCCGAAAAGCTCGATGCCGTCCTCTCTTACAGCCATATAGGAGTAAAGAGTTACGGTGGGCTTTTCCTCTACGCTTCTGTGAGGCGGCATCTGTGAGTAGGTGGCTTGGGATATTGTAAGCTTATATCCCACGCCTCCTGCGTCTACGACCGCAAAGCTTGTATCGAGGTGTGCTAATTTTCCGCTGATATAGTAAAACATCAAATGCCTCCGTCGTTTTGTGTGTCGTTGTTGTCGTCTTTTGGCTGCTCTTTGTTTTTCTTTACAAGGAGCTTATTTTTTATGCCGGATATCTTTTCTTTCAGTGTCTCTTTTCTCTCGGGAGGGAGAGCAGAAAACGCTTCCTTGTCCTCGTCGAAATCGTCGAGATCCCAGAGAATATCCTCTGTTGTCTTCTCCTCAAGCTTCATTATTCTGCGGAATGTGGGCTTGAAGAATTTGTCTATTATGCAGAGCATTATAAAGAGAGCGATTCCCGTTATACAAATGATCGTGGCGACTTTGTATATTCCGGGTGCGTATTTGAGCTCAACAGAATGCTCACCTGCCTCCGCTATATCAAAGGCAATAAGTGCATCAAGGGTTTCGTATATCTCTACGGGTTTTCCGTCAACGGTTATTTTCCACCCCTCATCGTAGGGAATGGTTGTGAGTATCATCTGATCCTGCTTTTCTGTGGTGATACTACCCGTCATATGAGAGTCGGTAAATCCTTCGTCTATCTTGAGTTGAGGATTAGCACCGAGGGTTGTGAAAGCCGAATCGAATGCTTCCATGTCTATAAAGTAGAAATAGTCGCAGTCCTTGAGAAGGTAGAGGTCCTCTGCCTCAAGTGTGAGCTCGACTTTTATGTCTCTGGCTTTTACAAACGATCCGTCACTGTTTCTGCTCGGAGAAAAAACACCAAGAGAAATTATTCTGTTCGTATTGCTTGTGAAATAGGTGAGGATATCTCTGCCATCGACCTTAAGCTTTGCTTCTCTGGGGAAATCACTGGGAGCATAGAAGAAGATCTGGCACCTCTCCATAGGAGTTTTTATGGTAAAGGTAACGGTTGCGGGGCTTGTGGTGCTGACCGCTGTATATTTGTCGTGCCCCGAAGTAGAGGATTTCTCGCAATTGGAAAGCTTGGGATCCCCCTCCATAGGTATGGGGATAAACATATCTGTTTCTTCACCGATCATAGAGGATACAAGAGCATCAAGTCTTTCAAAGTGGCTCTTGTAATCGGTCATTGAAAAATCTTTTACCGAGTTATTTACACCGTATGCGAGAGAGAGTGCATAGGGGTTTTGATATACCAAATATTTTTCGCCCGAATAGGTCTCGGGATAATACAAGGTCGGAGCAGAGGAGTTTTTTGAAGCTACGATATACTTTATGCCGAGGAGTGCGTCGGTGATGGGGTTTTCACCCGCATATTCAGTCCAGTGCTCGGTTCCCGTGAATCCCATATTATGCATAAACGCTATTGTGTCGAGATTGAGAGTGGAGGTAGAGCCCGAAACTCCTCTTATTCCAAGAGCCATACTGTCATTGACTGCTCGTCTTGGTACGTGCTCCATTCTGTAGAATGAGGTGTCTCTTTCCTTTATAACGTCAGTTACATTTCTCAGATCTCTCAAAGGTGTGTTGTATCCGTCGTATCCGGAATATCCCACGTCCTTATCAAGCTGATTCATACAGGTAAGGCCATTGCAGAAAAGCTCGATGCATATTACCGCAACAAGGATTCCCGCAATGTTTTCGCGCTTTCTTACGTTCTTTGTTCTAACGAGTAAACAGAGCAGAGTGGTGATTATAACCACAGCCACGATCGAGAGCCATACACACTCAAACGCGAGCAGCTTTTCCTCGGATTTAACGTAGGTCTCAAGCTTTTGCTTTTCCGCTACCGCAATGAAAAGAATGACAAACGCGCCGATTGCAAGCAGGAATTTTTCGCTGGCTTCTCTGAGCACTCCGAATGCCTTGTACGCAAGCACGAGCACAAGAAAAGAGAAGATAAAGCTGTATCTGTTGTTGAGCCATACAGGCTCCTGAAATCCGTGCCAGATGAGGTCGAGAGAGCTTATCGAAAAACTCAGCAAGAATATGCCGAGGAGTCCGAGAGATGCCACTTTTTCTCTGGAGGATATCTTTTTTGACATAAAGTACACGGGCAAAAGTATGACAGTGAGTATTCCCGTGTATACAAAGGGAAGTCCCTCTGGACGCACCGTATCGTATGATCCGGGGAGAAACTTCGTAAAGAAATCAAGGAAGTTGAATCTTAGTCTGGGTGTCCAGTTAGGGCTTGTAAACTCGCTCTTTCCAAAGCTCAAAGCGTAGTATGCGCCGAATACGATGAATGCGGCGATCGCTATAGCGAGGGCGGAGAAAAAGGCGATCCTTATGAAGGATTTGAGGTTGTGAGCCTTTTCACCTCTGGGGTTGTTTCTGCCGTCTCCGTACGCTATGAGATAGTAGAAGAAATAAAGCGCAACGTAGATGCACACCATATATCCGATATAGAAATTGCTCCAGAGTGTGATAGCGAGCGCGATCACGAAAAGCTTAAACTTTCCAAACTTTATGAGCTGCTCTATTCCGTATGTCACAAGCGGGAGCCAGATCATAGCGTCTATCCACATCGTATTGTGCTGATGGACGATGCCGTATGCCGAGAGGGCGTACATGGCGGAAAATGCTATCACCATTACTCTGTTCGGGTTCTTTGAGTGTTTGTGCAGATAGAAGCCAAACGTAAATCCGCAAAGACCGCATTTGAGCAAAAAGAGTGTAAGGAGCGCCTCAAGCATCATTTCTCTTGGAAAAAGAGCGACTATATAGGATAGCGGGGAAGCAACGTAATATGCGTATATTCCCACGAACTCACCGCCGAGAGAGCGGGAGAAGGTATAGAGAAGATCAGCGCTGCCGTGAGCAAAGTCGCGGAGTGCCTCGAAGAAGTAGACGTACTGCGCGCTGAGGTCAAGCACGAGCACCGAGCCGTCTCCAAATGGGTGTATTTCTCTCGCCAGATAAATAAGATACGCAAGGACTACGGGAACGATAAAGCAGAGTGCGAGATAGAATGATTTTGACGCGGTTATTCGTGCCTGTATCCTGCGCAGAAAGTTAGGTCTTTTTTCTGTCTGTATGTCAAGGGTTGTTAGCTGTTCCATTTAGACGGTCTCCTTCGGATCGGTTTCTTTTGATGATATGATGCGCTTTGTGGCCTTTTCAAGCTTTATGCGGTCAATGTTCATATCGCGACCGCATCCGCAGCAGAGGATCCTCATCTCGCTGCCTACGCGTATTATCTTGAACTCCTTTGTGCCGCACGGATGCGGTTTTTTGAGCTCTATTATATCGCCAATTTTGTATTTTATTATGTTCATAGTCTCACCTTTTTTGAGAAAATAAGTCGGTTTGCATAGTAATTCATATACTATTTTACCATGTTGGTGATAATTTGTAAATAAGTATTTAAATATTTTACAAATTTATAAAATATGTTTGACTTAAAAGATAATATATGTTATAATATAGAGAAAATGTTTTTGAGTTTTTATTCTTGTGGGGGGAGAGCAGATGATAATTTTGGGTATAGACCCCGGACTTGCTATAGTCGGTTGGGGAGTAATCTCTTATAAAGCGTCCAAATTTGAAACGCTTGCCTACGGCTCTATACAGACCCCTGCGGGCATGCCTACCGAACAGCGGCTTGCTGCTATTTACGATGACCTCAAAGAGATAATAGAGAAGTACAAGCCCGATCAGATGGCGGTTGAGGAGCTTTTCTTCAACACCAACCAGACAACGGGTATTCGCGTTGCGGAGGCGAGAGGCGTTATACTTCTCTGCGCAACAAAGCTCGGGGTGGAGACCTTTGAGTACACACCGCTTCAGGTAAAGCAATCTGTTGTAGGCTACGGCAGAGCAGAGAAAAAGCAGGTCATAAGTATGGTTACTATGATGCTGAATCTCAAATCTCCGCCAAAGCCGGACGATACGGCAGATGCGCTGGCTATCGCCGTGTGTCACGCGCACTCGGGAGCCTCAAGGCTTGCCGCTTATTATAACAAAAAATAAAGGTTGCAGAGATAGATCTCTGAAGGAGGATATATGTGGTGCTCTGAAAATTGGAAGGATTATGAACTTCTCGACGCGTCTGACGGAGAACGTCTTGAGCGTTGGGGAAAATATATACTCGTTCGTCCCGATCCCCAGGTCATCTGGAAGGGCGCGGGAACACACAAGGCATGGAAGCAGGCTCACGCGGTCTATAGACGCTCTTCAAACGGAGGAGGCGGTTGGGTGAAGAACACGCTTCCGCAGCAGTGGAATATAGGCTATGGAGATCTCTCTTTCGTTATACGTCCCATGGGCTTCAAGCATACGGGACTTTTCCCCGAGCAGGCGGCTAACTGGGATTGGTTCTCCGAGCTTATCAGAAAATCCGGCAGACGTTCGGTAAAGGTGCTCAACCTCTTTGCATACACGGGTGGAGCAACTGTAGCAGCGGCAAAGGCGGGCGCATCGGTAGTTCACGTTGATGCGGCAAAGGGTATGGTGGCGCAGGCAAAGGAAAATGCGGCGCTCTCCGGTCTCTCTGACGCGCCTATTCGCTACATAGTTGACGACTGTAAAAAGTTTGTCGAGCGCGAGATAAGAAGAGGCAATAAATATGACGCGATAATAATGGACCCTCCGTCCTATGGCAGAGGCCCTTCGGGCGAGGTGTGGAAGATAGAGGATAGCGCAGACGCGCTCGTAACCCTCACCGCACAGCTTCTCTCTGACGATCCGCTCTTCTTTTTGATAAATTCCTACACAACGGGTCTCTCTCCCATGACTATGAAGTATATCATAGATCTCAGAGTGGCATCTCGATTTGGAGGAAAGACAGAGACGGGTGAGCTTGGTCTCAAGATCAGCGCAACGGGAGGATATCTGCCCTGCGGAGCAAGCGCAAGGTGGACCTCGGAATAAGCAAAAACAACTAACTGAAAGGTGTTTTCAATGAGTTTACCGTTTATCAAGGTTGAAAATATAAGCTATTCATACAAGGGTGATACGGGATTGGATGTCCCTGTGCTTTCGGGACTTTCCGTCGATATAAACGAGGGAGAGATTGTTGCCGTGCTCGGTAGAAACGGCTCGGGTAAGTCTACCTTCGCAAAGCTCTTGAATATGATATACACCCCAAATGAGGGAAAGATATATATAGACGGCAAGGACATCACTGACGAGAATATGACGGAGGAAGAAGTATTCTCTCTGCGCAAAAAGGTCGGAATGGTGTTCCAGAATCCCGATAACCAGCTCGTAGCTACCGTTGTCGAGGAGGATGTTGCGTTCGGCCCCGAGAACCTCGGAATTCCGTCTGCGGAGATCCGTCGTATAGTAGACGAGGCGCTGGCTACCGTCGGCATGACCAAATACGCGCGCCACGAGCCGTACAGACTTTCCGGTGGACAGAAGCAGAGAGTTGCTATAGCGGGAATAATCGCTATGACACCAAAGTGTATAATCTTTGATGAATCCACCGCTATGCTTGACCCTGTGGGAAGACGCGAGGTGTTGGCATGTATCAAAAAGCTCAACTCCGAGCTTGGGATCACGATAATAATGATCACACACTATATGGACGAGGCGGCTATGGCAAAAAGAGTTCTCGTACTTGACGGCGGAGTGATAGCACTGGACGGCGCACCCTCTGAGATATTCGAGAGGGAAGAGACTCTTCGTGAGATGGGACTTGACGTTCCTCAGTGTACCGCGCTCGTTCACAGACTTCGCAAGGCAGGGATAGAGATCCCCGGTGACTCCTCAACTCCCGAGATCGCCGCAGACCTTATAGCAAATGCGCTAAAAGGAGGTGTGACAAATGGCTGAGATATCACTTCGCGGTGTGTCATATTACCACGGTAAGGGAACGCCTTATGAAATAAAGGCGCTTGATTCTATAGACCTCACAGTAAAGTCCGGCATAGTTACCGGAATCATCGGACATACCGGTTCGGGAAAATCCACGCTTGTTGAACTCTTCAACGGCATACTCAAGCCGAGCGAGGGAACTGTTGCCCTCGACGGTGTGGATATCTGGGAGAAGCCAAAGGAGATACGAGGAGTTCGCTTCAGAGTCGGACTTGTTATGCAGTATCCCGAATCCCAGCTTTTTGAGGAGACTATACGCGAGGATATCGCGTTTGGTCCTAAAAATATGGGACTCTCGTCAGAGGAGATCGCAGAAAGAGTTTTAGAGGCAGCGAGATTCGTCGGTCTTGACGAGTCGATGCTTGATAAGTCTCCATTTGATCTTTCTGGAGGGCAGAAGAGAAGAGCCGCTATTGCGGGTATAATCGCAATGCGCCCGGAGGTTCTCATTCTTGATGAGCCTGCGGCAGGTCTTGACCCTGCGGGCAGAGAGAGCGTATTCTCAAACATTATGGAATACAAAAAGCAGACGGGCGCTACTGTTGTTATCGTCAGCCACAGTATGGAGGATATGGCTCGCTACTGTGACGATATAGTTGTAATGTCGGAGGGCAAGGTCATTATGCAGGGCGACAGAGACAGCGTTTTCGCTGATTCGGACAAGCTCGGTGCGGCAGGACTTGACATACCGCAGATAACAAAGCTCATGCTCTTGCTCAGAGATCGCGGAGTTGACGTCAGCGGAGGAATATATACCTCTGAGGCGGCTTATACGGCACTTCTCACCCTCTTTGGAAAATAAAAAAGAACTTATGCGGCTATAAGTTTAGACATTTGGAAAGGCAAAGTTTATCCAATGAAAAACATTTCACTCGGTCAATACTATCCTGCGCGATCATTCATACACCGCGCGGATCCACGAATAAAAGTAGTACTGGCTATACTTTATATAGTGTGCGCGACCTTTTTGGCAAAGAATGTATTCAGCTTTTCGTTGCTTCTCGTATCCTCGCTTCTTTTGGTCGTCATATCAAGAATACCGCTTAAAACTGTTTTCAGAAGTATAGTTCCTGTGCTCTTTGTAATGGCGTTTGCATCACTCTTTCAGATATTTGGAAAGAGCGGAGATATGCTGCTCTTTGAGTGGAGATTTATCCACATATACGCTGAGGGCCTTTACGGTGCGGCATTTATGATCGTACGTATATTCGCGCTCATCGTAGGAACAAGTATATTTTTGACCTATACAACAACCCCCATAGAGCTTACAGACGCTATCGAGGACCTACTTTCACCCCTCAAGAAGATCAAGGTGCCGGTCCACGATTTTGCTATGATGATGACGCTCGCGCTAAGATTTATTCCCACACTTGTCGATGAAGCGGACAAGATAATGACCGCGCAAAAGGCGAGAGGAGCGGACTTTTCTACGGGCTCGCTCGTGCAGAGAGCTAAGGCGCTTATTCCTGTGCTCATACCCCTTATCGTTTCCGCGATAAGACACGCGGTCGAGCTTGCGGTGGCAATGGAGTGCCGTTGCTACCACGGAGACGGAACGAGAACGAGAATGACGGTAAGACATTGCCGTTTCTCGGATTTCGTAGCACTCTTTGTTATGATCTTGTTTGGCGCAACGATCGTGACCTTTAACATTCTCAAGATCGGCTATACGCTCTGACGGTAAAGGAGATCATCCTATGAAGATATTGCTTCATATATCCTACCTCGGTACGAACTATGCGGGATATCAGGTGCAAAAGGACAAAAGGACTGTGCAGGGTGCACTTTGTGAGGCGGCGGAACGTGTGTTTGGCATAAAATGTGACATAACGGGATGCAGCCGTACAGACAGCGGAGTTCACGCAAACGAGTTTTGCGCTACGGTCACAGCGCAGGGAACAAAGTCTATAGAGACCACTATCCCAACCGAAAAGATACCCGTTGTTTTCGCAACTGTGCTTCCACCCGATATCTCGGTTAACTCGGCAGAGTGGGTAGGCGAGGATTTTCACGCGAGATATGACGTTCGCTACAAGGAATATGTTTATAAGATATATAACGCGCAGGTTCCGAATCCGTTTTTTGCGGACAGAAGCTGGCATTATCCAAGACATATCGACGACGCTGGCGTGATTCGTATGAACGAAGCGTCAAAGGGATTTGTCGGCAAGCATGATTTTGCTTCTTATATGGCATCGGGCTCAGATATAAAGGAGACGGAAAGGACCGTGTTTGAGGCAGAGGTACAAAGAGAGGGAGATTTTATCATCTTCAGAGTCTCGGCTGACGGATTTCTTTACAATATGGTCAGAATATTTACGGGAACGCTTATCAGCGTTGCCGAGGGAAAGATAAACCCTCATGATATACCGCGTATCACCGCGGCAAAGGACCGCTCTTTGGCAGGCATTACCGCGCCCGCAAAGGGGCTATACCTCAACAGAGTGGTGTACTGATAGATCACCTAATTTGAACGTAAAGGAGGCGCTAAAGCTTGCCGTTTTGGAAAAAGAATAAAAAAGACGGAGATGCGGCGGAGAAAGAATCCGGTAAAAACGCATTTTTTGACAAGGTTCTCGGCTATTTCAGCGCCGACCCTCAAAAGGAAAAAATACTTAGAAGAGAGGACTTTCACGCGGCGGGAGATCCGTATTACGCTACGGTGTCCGCAAGATACAAGGTCGCGCAGAGAGTACTTGTTTTATTGCTCGTCGCATTTTTGCTCCTCTCGATATTTACCAACATAAAAGAGATAACCTACGGAAATCTGTTTTACTTCGTGAGAGATTTCGGAAACGCCGTGGATATTGCGAGCGTGGATCACGAGACTCTCTCATATGACGTTTATAAAAATCAGAACTTTTCACTTTATCGCGGAGGGATCGCGGCGGTGAGCCCGTCGAACATATCGGTCTATACCGCAACGGGAAGACGAACGCTCAAAAGCAGGGCGGATTTTGTCGCACCGTATGCCGTGTGCTCGGAGAAATACGTGCTGGTCTATGATATGTCGGGAAATTCCTTTGCACTGTATAATTCCTTTTCAAAGGTATACGCTGAGTCACTTGATGCACCGATAACTGATGCGGCAATATCCGATTCCGGTGTCTTTGCGGTGGTAACTAGCTCTTCCGGATACCGCTCGGTGATAAAGGTCTACAACAAAAACCTAAAGCTGATAGGAAAGTACAGCAAGGATATGTTTTCGATCGATATCGCGATCGATAAGAGCGGTGAGCGAATGGCTGTCCTGTTTTACGATATCGGTGACGGTCTCGGACGTACTGTTTTGAGAATATATGATATTTCCAATCGAGCGACGAGTGAGGATAAGGACCCCGATGAGGACAGAATACTATATGAGAGTACACTCTCGCGTCAATTCCCGCTTTCCTGCGATTTTCTTGAGGACGGAAAGCTTTCTGTAATCACAAACGCGTCAGTGTCGGTGATAACACAAAATAAAAAAGAATACGATGTATATGAGTCTCTTTCGTACGACGAGGATGTCTCGGCGGCATTTACGGGCGCAAGCGGTTCGGCGGTGGCTCTGCGAAGCGGAGCGCTAAACGATGCCAACCGAATAATAGCGTTCGGTTCTGACGGAGATCTCATATATGACGATATAATCAGAGATTCCGCAAAACAGTTGTTCATTCTCGGAAATTATATTTTTGTGAGAACGGATACCGGAGTCCTTAGATTTGATATTTCAAGCAGAGAAACAGAAAAATATACCTGTCCGTCGGGAAATATGCTCGTTTATGACGAGTCGACGGTGATAATTTGCGGCGAATCAAAAGCCGTGTATATAAAATTCGGACGTTAATAGGTCCTTCGTATTTGGAGTATAAAGGAAATGAAGTTGAAGCACATCCCCAATGTTTTGTCTGTTATAAGAATTTTGCTCGTAGGAGTATTTGTCTATACTATATTCTGTGTCAGCCCCTTCGTTGCTATGATAGTTTTCCTGACAGCAGGCGCTACCGACGTAGTGGACGGATACCTCGCGAGAAGATATAACTGGATCACCGATCTTGGAAAGATACTTGACCCCGTAGCGGATAAGCTCATGCAGTGTACTGCAATGATCTGCCTTTACATTAAGGATCTTATTCCTATTTGGTTTATGATACCGTTCTTCGTAAAGGAGATAATCACGCTCGTAACGGGATTTTTGGTTATCCAAAAGAGAAAAGTGGTCGTTGTGAGCAAGTGGTACGGAAAGATGACTGTCTGCCTCTTCTATGCGGCTATAGTTTTGTCGGTATTTATGGCTGACATGCTCAGAGACAACTTTACGCTTACAGTTCTCGTATTCACTCCTGCGGTAGCGGGCGCAGTATTCAGCCTTATCGCATATTTCAGACATTACGCCGGACTCAGACATGACCCAAGCAAAGAAGAAATAAATGAGGAGAAAGCAGAAACGGCAGATGCCGCTGAAAATATTTAACTATGGTAATGTGTTCAAAATGCCGCAAAAGAATAGCGGTGGTTTTCGTCGCTAAGGTCGAAAACGGAAACAAGGTCACAGAAGGCCTTTGTATGAAGTGCGCTAAAGAGCTTGGTATCCCTGTGGAGACTATGCTCGGAAACGTAATGGATAAAATGGGGATCCCCCCCGAAATGCTTGAAAATATGGAGAGCATGGAGGGAGATATAAACGATTATATTATGCAAAACGGACTTATCCCGTCGGATAACGATGATAATGAGGACGGAGGCGCGCCCGCTATTCCGTTGCCCAAGCTCTTTGATACTCCTATGCAGGAGGGCGGGGTAGTACCCTCTGAAAAGCCTGCAAAATCGGGTGGATCAAAGAAAGAAAAAGGAAAGCCCCAGCAACCTCAGTATAAGTATCTTGACGTTTATTGCCGAAATCTTACAAGACGTGCGGCAGACGGTAAGCTCGACAAGATAATCGGCAGAGAAAAGGAACTGGAAAGGGTTATACAGATCCTTTGCAGAAGACAGAAAAACAATCCCTGTCTCATAGGTGAGCCGGGTGTAGGAAAGACGGCGATAGCCGAGGCTCTCGCGCAAAAGATTGCTGACGGTGACGTGCCTTTTAAGCTCCGAGGCAAGCAGATATATCTCGTTGACCTCACAGCGCTCGTTGCAGGTACACAGTTCAGAGGACAATTCGAGTCGAGAATACTCGGACTTCTCAACGAAGTCAAGAGTGCAGGTAACGTGATACTTGTTATTGACGAGGTTCACAATATCGTCGGCGCGGGAGATGCCGAGGGTGGCGTCAACGCGGCGAATATTCTAAAGCCCGCACTCTCCAGGGGAGAGATAAGAATAATAGGTGCTACGACTCTCAATGAATACAGAAAGCATATCGAAAAGGACAGCGCGCTTGAGCGTCGCTTCCAGCCTGTTACAGTAAACGAGCCCTCTATCGAGGAGACTATCCTTATGCTTCAGGGAATCAAGCACTACTACGAGGAGTTCCACGCGATAAAGATCCCCGAGAGTCTTATCAGAAAAACTGTGGTTCTCTCGGAGAGATATATAACAGACAGATATTTGCCCGATAAGGCGATAGACCTGCTTGACGAGGCGGCATCTCACCTCTCTCTCAGCAGTTCTGTGCTCAATGAAGCTCAGCAGCTCAGAGAGGATCTTCTCACACTCAAGGAAAAGCGTGAGGAGGCGGAGGCGTCTACCGCAGAAAACGATGCCGAGTCCGAGCGCATCTATGAGGAGATCATCAAGATAAAGGCAGAGGAGCTCAAGCTCTCGCAAAGACTTCGTGAGATAGAGCCATCTTGCGAGCAGGTAGAGCTCACCGACGAGGATATCGCGGGCGTTATCGAGATATGGACGGGAATTCCCGCATCGAATATTAGTCAGAACGAGTTCGAGCGTATAGATACCCTGAAGTCAAGACTTCTTGAGAGAATAATCGGTCAGGACGAGGCTGTTGAGGCTGTGTCCAAGGCTATAAAGAGAAACAGAGCGGGAATATCCTATAAGAGAAAGCCTGTATCCTTTATATTCGCAGGACCTACGGGTGTTGGTAAGACAGAGCTTGTAAAAACTTTGGCGGCTGATCTCTTTGATTCACCCGAAACTCTTATAAGACTTGATATGTCAGAATTTATGGAGAAGCATTCGGTATCCCGCATCATAGGAGCGCCTCCCGGATACGTCGGCTACGACGAGGCGGGACAGCTCACAGAGAAGATACGTCGCAGACCTTATTCTGTAATTCTTTTCGACGAAATAGAAAAGGCGCATCCCGACGTGCTCAATATAATGCTTCAGATACTCGATGACGGAAGAATAACCGATGCAAGGGGAAAGACCGTCAACTTTGAGAATACTATTATCGTTATGACCACTAACGCGGGCTCTGACAATTCTGCGGCTACCGTGGGATTTGCATCCGACAGCAGAGTGGGCTCTGCTAATAAAACAGAGAAGGCACTGAGTGCATTCCTCAGACCCGAATTTCTCAACAGAATAGACGAGATAATCACATTCAACTCGCTCACGGCTGAGAACTTTGCAGAGATAGCAAAGATAATGCTCGGCGAGCTTGCGACCTCTCTTTCTGAGAAGAATATTCAGTTCAAATATACCGACGAAGCGGCTAGTGTGATCGCAAAGGAATCCTACTCGCATCGCTTTGGCGCAAGAAACATGAGAAGATATATCAGATCTAACGTGGAGGATCAGCTCGCGGAGAAGATCATATCCGATTACAACGGAGAGATAAGTATGGCATCTCTCTTTGTAGGTGAGGATGGAAAGCTTACCGTTGAGTGCATTTAACTATGAACGAAAAATGGTTTGCGCTTGATATTTCAAGCGTTGAGAAAAAACTAAAGACCAATGCCGCCTCAGGACTCTCTCCAAGGGCGGCTCGTTCTCGTTACAAAAAGGGCACAGAGTCTTTGTATGTTTCAAAAAAGGAAAGCGTAGGGAAGATGCTTGGCGAGATAGTGGCGGATTTTTCGCTGATACTCCTTATCATAGCATCCGTAATGGCGCTTTGCTTTACCGAGTATACAACGGGTGTAACTCTCACTGTTATTATAGTTCTCAATATTGCGGCGGCACTCTTTCTTACGTATCGCTCAAGCAAGCTCTTTGATATTATATCCTCTGCTTTTAGACCGTCTGTCATAGTTGTTCGCGGTGGAAAAGCGTTCTCTACGGATATCGAGCACGTAGTTATAGGCGACGTTGTGCTTTTGTCCGAGGGGGACATTATAGGCTTTGACGCGAGACTCGTTACCTCTGATAACCTTAAAGTTAAGGTGAGAATTGACAGAAAGACTGAGGCAGTGGTAGAAAAGTTCGCAGAGGGCAGAGTTAGAGATAACGAAAACGATGTGCGCGCTATGTTTAATATGGTGCATGCGGGCTCTACTGTAATGTCAGGCGGCGCACGCGCTGTAGTCACGGCAACGGGACTTAATACCTATTACGGTGCGCTTACAGGTGGCATCAGATTGCCAGCTCGAAAGAAAGCGCCTCACGGACTTACGCTTCTCAAAAAATACTGCTCGGGATTTGGCTTTGCCGTCATGGTGGCGCTACTTCCATTTTGCATTTTGACACTTCTTTTCAGCAAGGGGAACGTAACGCTTATGACCAGCTTTTCAGCATCGTTGGCTATAGCGGCATCCTCAATGTCACAACTTGCGTGTACAGCGTGCAGGATATTTTTCGCAAAGCACGCGCGTTTGGCACTCGAATCACAGAATCCTGTGGCAATAGCTTCTGCTGACGTAATGGACGAGCTCGTGTCGGTCGAGTATCTTCTTTTGCTTGACGGCTGTGCGGTCTCTGACGGAATCCTACATTATTATAAAGCAATATGCGCTGACGGAGAGCTGAAAAACTTCAATGCCATATCTCCCTCGATGAAAAACTTTGCAGAGCTTGTAGCTATGTATGACTCTGCGGAGAAGAGAACACTCACCACGGGTATTCATACCCCCGGACGCTTTTCAAGAGCGCTGGGAGAGTTTGTAAATAAAAACGAGGTCGACAGAGAAGCTCTTAAAATAAGATGCAGCATAACAGGATACGTTCCGGGGAACTCTGTGGATAAGACGGATAAGCTCTTTTTCGCGGATATGGGGCGTCGACGCATTCTTCACGTAACACAGGACGCATCTGTTATCGGACTCTGTAGAAAAGCGTATATAGGAGGCGGGGTATCCGTTTTGAGTGATACGGGCTCTAAAGAGCTTGCCTCACAGTTTGCTCACTATAACCGTATGGGAATGAAGGTGCTTGTCTTCAGCGTGACCGATGAGGAGTTCTCAAGCGATCATATGTTTGCGGGAATGCTTATACTTTCCGAGGCTGTGGATAACGGATTTGACAGTGCGATATCCGGCATGGAAGCACTTGGTATAAAGACCTTGACCTTTACCCGCTCGGACAGAGCAAATTCTACACAGATACCCGCACCGATCCTCCAGAGAGCAGCTTCCAGAGAGGATTTTATAAGAACCGGCAAGGATGTTACTTATAAATTCGGTGAGATAGATACTTATCAGGATATGACGGCGGCGGATATTGACGCGATACTTCGTCATATACATTCTATGGGCAAAAAGGCGGCACTTCTTTGCTTCTCTGATGAATATAAAGAATGTAGAGAAAAGCCTGATGTGTTCATAACCTGTAGCTCGCTTCAGTATAGCCTTTCGGGTAATTTTGAAGAGCAACTTGAGACTATAGAGATCCCCGGAGGAGCAGACAGTACCTCTTGCAGACAGGATATCAAGCAAGATGCGGATATCATAATTCCAAGGCCGTCAAAGAGAGCCGGGGGACTCCTCTCTCTGAGGCGCGCATTCCTGATGTCGGGTGCGGCATACAACAACCTCACGGGATTCTTCAGATACGTGCTTTGCAGTCAGTTTATAAGAATCGCGATGGTAATGATCCCTATGCTGTTCTCGGAATCTCATCTTGATGCAAGGCATACTCTTCTTTGTGGCTTTGTGATGGATATTTTGGTGATGCTGGTGTTCGTCACCGAAAAATGCGGAGTTGAGACAGCGAGAGGATTCAGAAGTCTTTCGCACGAATTCAGAGCACCGATACATAACAACGTAGGTGTGATAATAGCATCGGTAACGGGTGGTCTGGTTGCGGTTGTTCTTCCTAATATAGTGAATCTTATAGGTTTTATGGGAGCCTATTTCTATCAAACAGAATACCTCTTTATTGCTATGATGCTTCTTCACATCACCGTGATGTTCTGTATAATGATAGATAATCTCAGACGCTTTGGCAGAGCAGAGGTGAACAGAGCAGCGATCATAGTTACAGTATCTATGCTCAGCTTTGTTATGAGCTGCTTTATGGTAGAGCCGCTTGCGGTACTTTTTGATACCTTTCAGATCACTTGGCAGTATCTGCTTTTGACCCCCGTACCCGCGGGTGTGACTGCGGCGCTTTATTTCGCACTCAGAGATTTTCGCCTCGATTACGGGGAATAGGATGAAAAAAGTGCGAAAAATTGTAAACAATTTGTTAATTATAAAAAGGTCGTGTTGAACATACAAAAATAGTATGGTATAATCTTATGGCTTGTGCAAGGGCTATCTTTGCGCAAAAATAAAAATACACACACATGGTGACATGGCGTGACGGTTTTGTTCGAGTGCTCGGGCAATGAAAGCGCAGTACTATGTGGTGGAAAAAACCGAAGGAGGACATTAAAAATGTCAGTAATCTCAATCAAACAGCTGCTTGAAGCAGGCGTCCATTTCGGACATCACACAAGAAGATGGAATCCTAAGATGCAGGAGTACATTTTCACAGAAAGAAACGGCATCTACATCATCGACCTTCAGAAG
>JAZOLL010000052.1:0-17019 GCA_045653105.1 Eubacteriales bacterium | reverse complement strand
CAACGCTATAGAGCTTCTCAAAAGAGTTGGGCTTACAGAAAAATCCGACTTTTATCCCTGTCAGCTCTCGGGCGGTCAGCAGCAGCGAGTAGCTATCGCACGCGCACTTGCGCTCTCCCCCGACATTCTCTGCTTTGATGAGCCTACATCGGCGCTCGATCCCGAGCTCACGGGTGAGGTACTCAGAGTTATTTGCGACCTCAAGGCAGAAAACACGACGATGATAGTCGTTACTCACGAGATGGAGTTTGCGAGAAATGTATCTGATGAGATAATCTTTATGGCAGATGGTGTTATCGAGGAAATGGGCACACCCGAGCAGATTTTCGATAATCCTACATCGCCGAAAACAAGAGCATTTTTGAACAAATCACTTGAAAGTTTTTAAATAGCATAACAAATCAAAAGAGGCAGTTTTTAAAAACCGCCTCTTTTTTGGGCGGTCACTTTCGTGACCGCCCTTTGTTTAATTATTAGTCTTTGAAGTAGCCCTGATAGATAAGGTCTGCATTACCTGTGAGGGTTACACCTTCATCGGTGTAATTGACTATAAGGTCGCCGCCGCGAAGCTTGACCGTTATATCCTCACCCATCTTACAGAAGCCGTTCTCAACAGCCGCAACTACAGCTGCACAAGCACCTGTACCGCATCCGAGAGTTTCTCCGTTTCCTCTCTCGTAAACTCTCATCTTAATAGTTGTCGGGTTTACAACGCGAATAAACTCTGTGTTTATTCTCTCGGGGAATACCTTTGCGTTCTCGAACATCGGACCTATTCTCTTAACGTCTACACCGTCAACAAAGTCTGTAAATACAACGCAGTGCGGGTTACCCATAGATACGCAGGTTATCTTGTAGTCCTTGCCGCCGACTGTCAAAGGATAGTCGATAATGCGCTCTGCCTTGATAGTGGTGGGAATGTTCTTTGTGAGAACACTTGCCTTGCCCATATCAACGCTTACTGTGGATACAAGTCCGTTACGTGTATAGAGTGTGAGCGACTTAACTCCGCTTCCCGTCTCTATCGTCATATTTTCACGCTTGACGATCTTATTGTCATAGAGGTACTTACCTACGCAACGTATGCAGTTACCTGCCATCTTACCTTCACTTCCGTCTCTGTTGAAGATACGCATCTTTGCATCCGCAACGTCCGACTTTTCAAGGAGAACTATTCCGTATCCGCCGATTCCGTAGTGTCTGTCGCACATCTTGAGACAGAGAGACTCGGGGCACTTGATCCTGCCGTCAAAGTTCTCGATGAAGATATAGTCGTCACCAGTTCCCTCCATCTTGGAGAACTTGATGAGGGTGTGCTCTGTTGCCATATTATTTATGTCAACGAGCTCGGTGTTCTGCTGGTTATACTTACTTGCGATGATATCAGCCAAAGCATTTGCCGTATCAAGAGATGTAAGACAAGCGACAGAATAATGGAGAGCCTTTCTGTGAAGATCGATATAATCCTGAAGCGAGGAATCAAAGAGAGTTCCTGTATATACGATATAGCTTATCTTCTCGCGCTCTATGAGCTTATAGACCTCGTCGCTCTCGTTGATAGCACCGACAGCGGTTACTCTTGTTCCGAGAGATTCTATGGCTCTTGCGGTATCCTTGGTAGCATATATCTTCATTCCGATATCGTCAAGCTTTTTAGCAAGTGTGATTATCTCGTAAAGATCATGCTCGCCAACGCTTATAAATACGCCGACCTCGTTTCCTGCAGAGGGGATCTTTATCTTGAATCCTGCGGATGTGAGTCCTTTGAATACTGCCTCGTTGAGGTTCTTACCAAGTCCCAAAACCTCACCTGTGGACTTCATCTCCGGACCGAGATAAGAGTTTGCGTCGGTGAGCTTTTCAAAGGAGAATACGGGAACCTTTACGGCATAGTACGGAGGGATCTTATAGAGACCTGTACCGAAGTCAAGCTCAGCAAGAGGTGTGCCAAGCATCACCTTTGTTGCGAGATCTACCATAGGAACGCCTGTTACCTTGCTTATGTAAGGTATAGTTCTCGATGCTCTGGGGTTAACCTCGATAACGTAAAGCTCATTATGGTAAATGAGGTACTGAATATTTACAAGTCCCTTAGTTCCGAGAGAAAGCGCGAGCTTTTCCGAGGACTCGACGATGGTCTTCATCATCTTATCGTTGATGCTGTAAGGAGGATATACCGCGATAGAGTCACCGCTGTGTACACCTGCGCGCTCAACGTGCTGCATGATACCCGGGATAAGAACGTCAACTCCGTCGGAGATAACGTCAACCTCAACCTCTGTACCCATCATATACTTGTCAACGAGAACCGAATTTTCAATTCCTTGCGCAAGTATTCTATTCATATACGTCTCGACTTCTCTGTCGTTATAAACGATGCACATATTCTGTCCACCGATAACGTAGGAAGGACGGAGAAGCACGGGATAGCCTATCATATTTGCGGCATCGATAGCTTCCTTGAGAGTCATAACGCTTGTACCTACGGGACGCTTGATATTGAATTTTTCAAGGAGCGCATCAAACTTTTCACGGTCCTCTGCGGTGTCGATTCCCTCTGCGGATGTGCCGAGGATCTTGAATCCGTTATCGTCGAGGAACTTGGTGAGCTTGATCGCGGTCTGTCCGCCGAATGCCACAACAACGCCTATCGGCTGCTCAACCTTAAGGATGTTCATAACGTCCTCGGGAGTGAGAGGCTCGAAATAAAGTCTGTCTGCTGTATCATAGTCTGTAGATACTGTCTCGGGGTTGTTGTTTATGATAACAACGTCATAACCGAGGGACTTAAGTGTCCATACACAATGAACAGACGAGTAGTCAAACTCTATTCCCTGGCCGATTCTGATAGGTCCGGAACCGAGAACTACTATGGTCTCCTTGCCGGACTTCTTGAAGGGTCTTGCTTCGCAAGCCTTATCGTATGTCGAGTAGAAGTAAGGTGTGCGAGCGTCAAACTCTGCCGCGCAGGTATCAACCATCTTATAGACAGCGTCCATCTGGGGATGTTCTATCTCACCGCCGATGCGGGCGAGAGCCTTGTCGGTGTATCCAAGCTTCTTACCACGCTTATACTCCTCAATACCCATACCGTTTTCGGTTATATCAAGCTCGAACTCAGCAAGATTCTTAAGCTTATTGAGGAAGAAGTAGTCAATTCTTGTGATCTCGTGTATCTTTTCAAGCGGAACACCTACCTTGATAGCCTCAAAAACAGTAAATATTCTTCTGTCGTCAGATATCTTGAGACGCTCAACTACGGGAAGATCACTTATAGGTGCTGCGTTGAGTGTATCGAGAGAGATCTCCGCGCCTCTGACAGCCTTCATTATAGCCATCTCAAAGCTGGGAGCTATCGCCATTACCTCACCCGTAGCCTTCATCTGTGTGCCGAGCTTACGGCTGGCACCTGTGAACTTCTCAAAGGGCCACTTGGGGAATTTTACCACCACGTAGTCAACAGTAGGCTCAAAGCAAGCGCAGGTCTTTCCTGTGATATCGTTTGTTATCTCATCAAGTGTATAGCCGAGAGCGATCTTTGTTGTGATCTTTGCTATCGGATATCCTGTTGCCTTACTTGCAAGCGCGGAGGAACGCGATACTCTGGGGTTAACCTCGATGACCGCATACTCCATAGAGTTGGGATCGAGCGCGAACTGACAGTTACATCCACCGACGATCTCAAGCGCGGAAATGATATCGAGAGACGCGTTGTGAAGCATCTCATATTCCTTGGGAGAAAGTGTGAGAGCGGGTGCAACGACTATAGAGTCACCTGTGTGGATACCAACAGGGTCAACGTTCTCCATGCTACAGATCGCGATAGCGTTTCCGTTAGAGTCGCGCATTGCCTCGAACTCGATCTCCTTCCAACCGAAGATATACTTCTCAACAAGGATCTGTGAGATAGGAGATGCGTCAAGTCCGTTCTTAGCTATTACCTCAAGTTCCTTCATATCATACGCAACACCGCCACCTGCTCCGCCGAGCGTGAATGCGGGACGTACGATAACTGGGAAACCTATTCTCTTAGCTATTTCAAGCGCGTATCCGATATCGTTAGCGATATCCGAGGGAATGCAGGGCTGTCCGATCTCTTCCATTGTGTCCTTAAAGAGCTGTCTGTCCTCTGCCTTGTCGATCGCCTTTGCATCTGTACCGAGAAGTCTTACGTTGTGCTCCTGCAAGAATCCCTCGTGAGAGAGCTGCATAGCGATAGTAAGTCCTGTCTGTCCTCCAAGTCCTGCAAGGAGGCTATCGGGCTTTTCCTTTTCGATGATTCTCTTGATAGTCTCGGGAGTAAGGGGCTCAAGGTATATCTCGTCTGCAAGCGCATTGTCTGTCATGATGGTAGCGGGATTGGAGTTTACGAGAACCACGTTTACTCCCGCCTCCTTGAGCACGTGGCAAGCCTGCGCGCCCGCATAGTCAAACTCTGCGGCCTGACCGATAACGATAGGACCTGAACCAATAACCAAAACTTTTCTTATATCCTTATTCAGCGGCATCTTCAGTTCCTCCCATCATCTTGATAAATTTGTCAAATATGAAGAATGTGTTTATCGGTCCTGTGCAAGCTTCCGGATGGAACTGCACGGAGAACGCCTTGAGTGTCGGATACTCTATTCCCTCGCAAGTACCGTCGTTGGCATTTGTAAAGGTTATTTTTCCGTTAGTTATACTGTTAGGAGCTACAGCGTAGCTGTGATTCTGTGTTGTTATGTAGGTGTGAGCACCCTCGGAATCCTTAACAGGCTGATTTGCTCCTCTGTGTCCGTGACCAAGCTTAAATGTAACACCGCCGTTTGCAAGTGCCATTATCTGATGTCCAAGACATATACCGAGCATCGGGTACGCGCCGAGCAAGCTCTTTACTGTCTCTATGCTCTGCATACACTCGGAGGGGTCGCCGGGGCCGTTGGAAAGAACGATTCCGTCAGGATCGTCTCTGAGGATGTCTTCAACTGTAGCGGTATAAGGAACCACCTTAACTCTGCATCCGAGATCAGAGAGTGTGTCTGCGATAGTCTTATATCTTCCAAAGTTTATAAGTGTAACATCGAAACGCTTTTCATCCTTAGCCTCGATCACAAAGCTCTCCGCGGGAGTTACCGCCGCGACAGCACCGGTTATACAATAACTCTTTACGAAATCGATATTCTTAGGCTTTTCATAGCAGATAGCCGCGTTCATAGTTCCCTTTTCGCGAAGGATCGCGGTTATCTCACGTGTGTCCACACCGTAGATTCCGGGAACTCCCTCATCCTTAAGGAGCTTGTCTATATCGTACTGAGATCTGAAGTTAGAGGGAGTCTCGCACCACTCTCTTACAACATATCCCTTGAGGTAACTCTTGCCCTCGATATCCTCGGGCTGAACCCCATAGTTTCCTATAAGCGGGAATGTCTGGAGCACCATCTGTCCGTAATAAGATGGATCTGTTATTGTCTCAATATATCCTACGACACCTGTGTTGAACACAAGCTCGCCTACGGATTCCACCTCTGCACCGAAAGCAAACCCTTCAAAAATATGTCCGTCTTCAAGAACCAAATATGCTTTTTTCATAGGTCACCTTCCTTTATCCCAAACATTTTACGAGAACTGCCTTCTGAGCGTGGAGTCTGTTCTCTGCCTGATCGAATATCTCCTCTGCGTGAGCCTCAAGAACCTTTGCGGTGATCTCCTCCTCACGGTGAGCAGGCAGACAGTGAAGAACCATTGCATCCTCACGTGCCACAGCCATTACGCTGTCGTTTATCTGATATCCGCTGAATATCTGGCGTCTTGCCTCAGCTTCGTCCTCCTGGCCCATAGATGCCCAAACGTCTGTGTAAAGAACGTCAGCATCCTTTGCAGCCTCAAGAACATCCTCTGTGCATACGAAGTCTCCTGTGGTGCTTGCCCACTTCATTATCTCCGCATCGGGCTCATAACCCTTAGGACAAGCAACAGCGACCTTCATACCCATCTTTATACCGCCCACGATAAGCGAGTTTGTCATATTGTTTCCGTCACCGATATAGCAGAGCTTGAGTCCTCTTATAGCGCCCTTGTGCTCGCGTATTGTCATAAGGTCTGCAAGCACCTGGCAGGGATGACAGTAATCGGTAAGGCCGTTGATTATCGGAATGCTTCCGACTGCCGCGAGAGCCTCTACCTCCTCCTGATCGTAGGTTCTTATCATAATACCGTCGAGGTAGCGGGAAAGAACTCTTGCCGTATCCTCTACGGGTTCGCCTCTTCCTATCTGGAGGTCGCGAGAACTGAGAAAGAGCGCCGTTCCACCAAGGTCGTACATACCGACCTCAAAGGACACTCTCGTTCTTGTAGATGATTTTTCAAAGATCATTCCGAGAGTCTTGCCCGCAAGTATCGGATGAGGGATTCGGTTTCTCTTCTCATATTTGAGCTGGTCTGCTGTGTTGAGGATCTCGGAGATCTCTCTCTCCGTAAGGTCCATCAATTTGAGTAAATGCTTCATTTTTCACATACCTCCTTGAATATGTTTATGGCTGATTTTAATTGATCTGTTGGAATATTGAGCGCAGGCAGCATTCTGACCTTGTCCTTCGCCTTTATGACGAGTACGCCTCGCTCCATACACTCGTTTATAACATCAGTCGCGGGTCGAGTGGTCTTGACACCTATCATAAGTCCAAGTCCCGTAACACTCTCCACTCCCTTTGCTCCCTCAAGTGTATCAAATATATATCTGCTCTTCTCTTTCACCTCTGTGAGAAGCGCCTCATCTATGCGCGAGAGTACGTTTATCGCCGCCGCACAGGATATCGGATTTCCGCCAAAGGTTGAGCCGTGAAGTCCAGGAGTATATACGTCCTTGAGCTTATCACCGAGCAGTGTTGCTCCTATCGGAAGCCCACCTGCAAGTCCTTTTGCGGTAGAAACTATATCAGGTGTGATTCCAAAGTTCATATATCCGTAAAGCTCGCCGCTTCTTCCATTTCCTATCTGCACCTCGTCGGCTATAAGCAGGATATCCTCTTTTTTCGCAAATTTGGAAAGAGCTTTCAAATAGTCTTTGTCAAGAGGATTTACACCACCCTCGCCCTGCACCACCTCAAACATGACCGCGCAGCACTTGTTTTCCTTGGCAAGTGTCTTTATCGCGTCGATATCGTTGGCATCTGCGTAAACAAATCCCTCGGTGAGAGGTGTGAAGTCTTTGTGGAAGGTATCCTGTCCTGTTGCCGCAAGTGTTGTGAGAGTTCTTCCGTGGAAGCTGTTTTTGAGAGTGATTATCGTGTGATATCCCTCTCCCTTTTTATCAGCTCCGTACTTTCTTGCCGCCTTGATAGCGCACTCGTTTGCCTCAGCGCCCGAGTTTGAGAAGAACACCTTTTTCATGCCCGTTCTCTCGCAAAGCATCTCTGCAAGGCGAGCACAGGGCTCACTGTAATAAAGGTTTGACGTGTGCTGAAGTTTTCCAAGCTGCTCTGTAACAGCCGCCATCCACTCCTTATCAGAAAAGCCGAAAGTATTTACGGCAATTCCCGTTCCGAGATCTATGTATTCTTTTCCGTCGTCATCATAAACCAGCGAGCCCTCGCCTCTGACGAGAGCAAGCGGAAATCTTGCGTAGGTATTCGCGACGTATTTTTGATCCTTTTCCTTGATATTGTTCATTTTATTAACCGAGGAACATCGTTCCTATTCCTTCATCGGTAAGAGTTTCTATGAGTATCGCGTGAGGTATTCTTCCGTCGATGATAAACACCTTCTTAACGCCTCGTCTTATTGCTTCTATCGAGCAGTTGACCTTAGGGATCATACCACCGCTTATAACCCCCTCGCGGACGAGCTGAGGAGCTTCGCTGACATATATCTTCGATATAAGTGTTGACGGATCATTCTTATCTCTGAGTATTCCCTCAATATCTGTCATAGATATAAGGCTCTCTGCACCAAGCTCACCTGCGATCCTTGCCGCCGCTGTGTCAGCATTGATGTTGTAGGTATTGCCCTCGTCATCGCAGCCTACTGTTGAGATAACGGGAATATATCCCTTTTCCAAGACATCAAGTATAGGAGTTACGTTGACCTCTGTTATCTCACCGACGTAGCCGAGCTTTTCATCAAGCATTTCCGCCTTTATCATGTGACCGTCAAGTCCGCAAAGGCCGATAGACTTGCCTCCCTTGTTCTCTATAAGGTTTACAAGGTTTTTATTTATCTTGCCCGCAAGCACCATCTGTACGAGCTCAACGCTCTCCTTATCGGTGACACGAAGTCCGTTTACAAACTCTGTCTTCTTGCCGACTCTCGAGAACATCTCTGTTATCTCAGGACCGCCGCCGTGAACGAGAACCACCTTTATACCGATCAGAGAAAGAAGAACGATATCTCCCATAACGGCATCCTTGAGCTCATCGTTTATCATAGCGTTTCCGCCGTATTTTACTACGATTATCTTGTTGTAATATTTCTTTATGTAAGGCAACGCTTGAGTCAAGACGTCAGCGCGCTGTGCCACTGTAAGCTCCATATCTGAAAATCCTCTCGTTTTAGGTACTAGAAATCAAGTTCTGTAGTCTCCGTTGATCTTGACGTAATCATAGGTAAGATCGCAGCCCCAGGCTATTGCCTCACCGTCACCGTCACCGAGACCTATGAGTATCTGTATCTCATCGCAAAGAAGTATCTCTTTTGCCTTTTCCTCGGAGAAGTCAACTCCTGCTCCGCCCTCGCAGACCTTTATCTCGCCTGCCTTTGACGCGAACGCAACGCTGACCTTTGTAACGTCAACATCAGCTCCGCTATATCCGATAGCGCAAAGCACTCTTCCCCAGTTAGCATCAGCGCCGAACATTGCCGCCTTGAAGAGAGAGGAACAAACAACGCTCTTTGCGACCTTTTTGGCATTCTCTTCGTCCTTTGCACCGCACACTACACACTCGAGGAGCTTGGAAGCGCCCTCGCCGTCAGCCGCGATCATTCTGCAAAGGTAGGATGTTACGCTGTGAAGCGCGCGACAGAACTCGGCATAGTCCTCGTTTTCCTCGGATATGATGTCATTTCCCGCAAGTCCGTTTGCCATAACAGAGACCATATCGTTTGTAGATGTGTCACCGTCTATGCTGATCATATTGAAAGAGGTCTTAACGTCAGCCGAAAGTGCCTTTGAGAGCATCTCGGAGCTGATCGCACAGTCTGTAGTGACGAAAACGAGCATAGTTGCCATATTGGGATGGATCATACCGCTTCCCTTTGCAATTCCGCCCATACGGCACTTTACACCGCCGATCTCAAACTCAAATGCGATCTCCTTGAGCTTTACGTCTGTAGTCATTATTCCCTCGCAAGCGTAAAGGCTGTTGTCTCCAAGTCCCTCTACAAGCACGGGAATTCCGTTTGCGATAGGCTCTATGCTAAGAGGCTGACCAATAACGCCTGTAGATGCAACTATCACGTTGTCCGCAGGGATCGAGAGCTCTTTTCCGAGCAACTCGCACATTTTTTCCGCTATCTCAATACCGTTTGCGTTGCAGGTGTTGGCGTTTCCGCTATTGCAGATAACCGCCTGCGCAACTCCGTTTGCAATATTGTTTTTTGTAACCGTCAAGGGCGCGCCCTTAACAAGGTTTGTTGTATATACAGCCGCCGCTGATGCGGGAACTTCGCTATATATGAGCGCAAGGTCGCGCTTTGTCTTATTCTTTCTGATTCCGCAATGTACTCCATTTGCGGTAAATCCCTTTGCGGCGCAAACGCCGCCGTTTATCTGGTTCATGTCTTTATCTCCTTGGTCAGATCCTTGTCTTCTCAGAGAACAAGACCCGTGGTCTTATCAACTCCGAGCACTGTGTTCATACACTGTATAGCCGCGCCCGACGCTCCTTTTCCAAGATTGTCATAAAGTGCGGTAAGCTGTATTCTATCTTCGTTTCCTGCGACAGTAACAAGCATAATATCCTTGCCTGCGACAGCGTTTGCCGCCATAAAGCCGCCCTCATCGAAGCTATCTACGTATTTTACTATCTCGCCCGTATATTTTTCGGCGTAGATCTTTTTTATGTCCTCTCTGCTGCATCCCTCGCAAAGCTGACTCTTAAAGAGCGATACCGTCACAAGCATTCCGCTATAGAAATCCGCAACGATGGGAGAAAAACCGGGCGCTTCATCGATCCCCGTTATCGCCTTCATCTCTTTGAGATGCTTATGCATCTGTGTGATGCCGTACTGTCTGGGAGAATCAAGAGCTACCGATCTTTCATCTGCCTCATACTCGGCGATCATCTTTTTTCCGCCCCCGCTATATCCCGTGAGTGAATGGCAGGTGAGGAGCGTGTCCTTTTTTATGATACCTGCTTCCACCAGCGGATACACAAGGCTTATAAACCCACTCGCGTGACATCCCGGCACTGCTATTCTCTTTGCATTTTTCAACTTTTCGGCAAAATCCGAAGAAAGCTCGGGAAATCCGTAGCACCAAGAGGGGTCTGTTCTATGCGCCGTAGACGTGTCGATAACAACTGTGTTATCGTTATCTATCATCGAAACGGCTTCTCTTGCGGCATCGTCAGGCAGGCACAAAAACGCGATATCCGCGCTGTTAAGCGCCTTTTTTCTCGCCTCGGGAGACTTGCGCTCATCGTCCGAGAGCAAGATTATCTCAAGGTCTTTTCTGTGTGCGAGTCTTTCGTATATACGAAGCCCCGTAGTTCCCGCCTTTCCGTCTATAAAAATCTTTTTCATTTTGAAAGTTCCTTTTTAACGTATGCTATCTGTTCTTCTACCGACTCTACCGACGTTCCTCCCGCAGATATTCTCTTTGAAACACACGTTTCAAGAGATATCTCCTCGAAAAGATCCTCTGCAAAGATATCGGTATGCTTTTTGTACTCCTCGATAGAGAGAGTATCAAGAACACAGCCCTTTGCTATGCACTCTGCAACGATCTCTCCGACTATCTTATATGCCGCTCTGAAAGGAACGCCGCGTTTTGTAAGATAGTCTGCAAGGTCTGTCGCGTTTATAAATCCGCCCTGCGCCGCGCGGTACATATTATCGCGCTTTACCTTCATCGTGCGCACCATCGGTGCGAATACGTCAAGGCAAACTATAACGGTATCGATAGAATCAAATATCGCTTCCTTGTCCTCCTGCATGTCCTTGTTATATGCCAAAGGAAGTCCCTTGAGCGTTGTAAGGAGAGCCAAAAGGTTGCCGTAAACTCTGCCGGTCTTACCGCGAACGAGCTCTGCCATATCAGAGTTCTTTTTCTGCGGCATTATAGATGAGCCCGTGGTAAAGGAGTCATCAAGCTCGACAAAGGAGAACTCCCAGCTCGACCAGAGGATTATCTCCTCGGAGAATCTGGAAAGATGCATCATAACTATCGAGAGCGCGCTCATTATCTCAAGGCAGAAATCTCGGTCGGATACTCCGTCGATGCTGTTCTGGGTTATTCCAGAAAAGCCGAGCTTTTCTGCAACGAACGCTCTGTCTGTGTTGTAGGTCGTACCTGCGAGCGCGCAAGAGCCGAGAGGAGAAAGATTCATTCTCTCTACGGCGTCCTCAAGGCGAGAGATGTCACGAAGAAACATCATCGCATACGCCATAAGGTGATGACCGAAGGTTATCGGCTGTGCTCTCTGAAGATGTGTATATCCGGGAAGTATAACTGCCTTATTAGCCTCTGCCTGCTCGGTGACCGCGTCTATAAGCTCGCGAAGAAGCGCGACTATTTCCGCACTCTTGTCACGCAGATAAAGTCTTATATCAAGCGCTACCTGGTCATTTCTGCTCCTTGCGGTGTGAAGTCTCTTCCCTGCGTCTCCGATTCGAGCTGTCAGCTCCGCCTCGATGAACATATGAATATCCTCACAGTTCATGTCAAACAGGAGCTTGCCCGACTCGATATCCGCAAGAATACCGCCAAGTCCCTCTATTATAAGCTCGCAGTCAGCGGGGCTGATTATACCCTGTTTTGCAAGCATAGAAGCATGCGCTATAGACCCCATTATATCCTGCTTGTACATGCGACAGTCGAAGGATATTGAGGAGTTGAAATCGTCTGCTTTTTTGTCAAGAGCCTTCGAAAAACGGCCCGCCCACATTTTTTCCATGTCTTTATTTATACACGTTTTGCCCGTCGCCCATTTTTCGGACGGCAGGCAAAACTTCTCCCTTGGGATTATTTATTTTTGTTCTTCTCATTTACCTCTGCCTGAACCTTTATCGGAAGTCCAAAGAGGTTGATGAAGCCTGTAGCGTCGGTCTGGTCATAAACGTTGTCCTCACCGAATGTAGCGATCTCCTCGGAATAGAGAGAATAATCGCTCCAAGCGCCGGCCTTTATTATGTTGCCCTTGTAGAGCTTGAGACGTACCTTACCGGTAACCTTTTCCTGAGTCTTATCAACGAATGCGGAAAGAGCCTCACGAAGAGGTGTGAACCACTGTCCGTTATAAACGAGATCAGCAAAGGTTATAGCAAGCTCTGCCTTCTTATGAGCTGTGTACTTGTCAAGGCAAAGAGTCTCAAGGTAGTCGTGAGCCGCATAAAGAATAGCTCCGCCGGGTGTCTCGTAAACACCACGACACTTCATACCGACAAGACGGTTCTCAACGATATCAAGAAGTCCGATACCGTTCTCTCCGCCAACCTTATTGAGGGCAAGAATGATATCCTTTGCGCTCATCTTCTCACCATTGAATGCAACAGGACGACCCTGCTCGAAATCAAGTGTGATATATGTAGGAGCATCGGGAGCCATAAGAGGAGACACGCTCATCTCAAGGAATCCGGGCTTCTCGTAAAGAGGCTCGTTGCCTGCATCCTCAAGATCAAGTCCCTCGTGGCTGAGGTGCCACATGTTCTTATCCTTGGAGTAGTTTGTCTCGCGGTTTATCTTGAGAGGTACGTTGTGTGCCTCAGCATAGTCTATCTCTTCCTCACGGGATTTGATGCTCCACTCGCGCCAAGGAGCGATGATAGGCATATCGGGTGCGAAAGCCTTGATCGTAAGCTCGAAACGAACCTGGTCGTTTCCCTTACCTGTGCAACCGTGACAGATAGCGTCAGCGCCCTCTGCCTTTGCGATCTCAACGATGCGCTTTGCAATGATGGGACGTGCAAAAGAAGTACCAAGCATATACTCCTCGTACTTCGCACCTGCCATTACTGTAGGAACGATGAAGTCGTCAACGAACTCCTCGGTAAGATCCTCTATGTAAATCTTGGACGCTCCTGTCTTGATAGCCTTTTCCTCAAGTCCGTCAAGCTCGTCACTCTGACCTACGTTTCCGCTTACTGCGATGACCTCACAGTTGTTGTAGTTTTCCTTGAGCCACGGAATGATTATAGATGTGTCAAGTCCTCCCGAATATGCAAGAACGACCTTTTTGATGTCAGATTTATTCATAATATTCTCCTTTGTGTATAATATTCGCATTACGATGAATATTATACATCATTTCATGTCTTTTGTCAATACCTTTAATAACAATATTTTATATATATTTTAAGCATATTTACAGCAATGTGTACAACTATGAATAATATTCATTATTTTATTCATTTTTGCCAATATTCGTCAAAATCCCCCGTGAATACTGATAAATAATATTCATTTGAAAATTTTTATTGAATTTTTAGTCTTTGAAAGATTTTTGCCGTGATTTTTTCGACCTTTATCAAAGCAAAGCCAAAAAACATTTTTGCCCTTATTTTTGGGTGCGAATACGGGTGCATATTATTCATTCTTTATGCACCGCACTTTGGGGTTGCCGGACAAGTGTCTGGCAACCCCAAAATATGCTATCAGAGCACCGAAACGGTCCAGCCGAAGCTGTCCTCACACTTGCCCCACTGGATACCCGTGAGAGTATCGTAAAGCTTCTGTGCGATCGGTCCGATCTCACCGTTATTGATGACCATTTTGTTTTCTCCGTCGTCAAGAAGTCCCATAGGAGAAACGACGGCAGCGGTACCTGTACCGAATGCCTCGTTAAGCTTTCCTGCCTTGTAAGCGGCAACGATCTCATTGAGAGAGAGCTTTCTCTCCTCTACCTTATAGCCCATGCTTGTAAGGAGCTTTATGCAGGACGCGCGTGTGACACCGGGGAGGATATTTTCCTCGTCAAGCGCGGGAGTAACGACAGTATTGTCAATGACGAAAAAGACGTTCATCGCGCCAACCTCGTCTATATACTTGTGCTCGATTCCGTCAAGCCAGAGTACCTGAGAATATCCCATCTTCTCTGCCTTCTCCTGACCGATAAGAGATGCAGCGTAGTTTCCGCCGATCTTTGCAAATCCTGTGCCTCCTCTTACCGCTCTTACGTACTCGCGCTCAACGAATATCTTTACGGGCTTGATGCCCTCTGCGTAGTACGCGCCAACAGGAGAGAGGATTATCATGAATTTATAGCTCTTGGAGGGGTGAACTCCGAGCTGAACGTCGGTAGCGATGATAAAGGGACGGATATAGAGAGATGTACCCTCAACGTCCGGAACCCAATCAGCCTCTACCTTTACGAGTGCCTTTATAGCCTCAAGAGCATCCGCGGGATCGATCTTGGGGATGCAGAGACGCTCGTTTGTATTGTTCATTCTCTCGATATTCTTATCGGGTCTGAAAAGCTGAATATTACCGTCGGGTGTTCTGTATGCCTTGAGTCCCTCAAACATCTCCTGCGCGTAATGGAACACCATACAAGCGGGATCAAGAGAAAGGTTCTGATAAGGAACTATTCTGGCATCGTGCCAACCCATACCCTCGTTATAGTCCATAATGAACATATGGTCGGTAAAATATTTTCCAAAGCTGAGATGATTAAAATCAGGCTTTTCTTTTCTGTTTGCTACCAATTCGTACTTTATATCAAGCATTTTATTTTACCTTTCCTTTACTTATATATTTGCGGCTATTATACTGCCCATCTCGGAGCAGGTAACCTTTGTAAATCCGTCCTTATAGATATCCGCGGTTCTATAACCGTCGTCAAGCGCCTTATTCACCGCAGCCTCTATAGCGTCTGCTTCTGCAGGCATATCGAAGGAATATCTGAGCATCATAGCAGCAGACATTATAGTTCCTATCGGGTTTGCGATATTCATGCCTGCGATGTCGGGAGCAGAGCCGTGAATAGGCTCGTACATACCGAGAGTTCCCTCGGAAAGGCTTGCAGAAGGCATCATTCCGATAGAGCCTGTGAGCATGCTTGCCTCGTCGGAGAGGATATCGCCAAACATATTCTCTGTAACTATAACATCAAACCGAGAGGGATTCTTGATGAGCTGCATTGCGGTGTTATCAACGAGAAGATCGCTGAACTCAACATCGCTATACTCCTGAGCAAGTCTGTGCATTACCGCTCTCCAGAGTCTTGAGGAATCAAGAACGTTTGCCTTATCCACGGATATAACTCTTGAGGAGCGTTTGCGAGCCGTCTCAAATGCCACGCGACCGATTCTCTCGATCTCATGCTCGCTGTATGTCATTTCGTCTGTAGCAACCTTTTCCCCGTTTACGACCTCTGTTCTTCTATTGCCGAAATATATACCACCTGTAAGCTCTCTGACTATCATAAGGTCTATTCCGTTACCTACAATAGAGGACTTGAGGGGAGATGCATCAGCAAGCTGTAAGAAGAGCTTTGTAGGTCTGAGGTTAGCGAAAAGACCGAGCTCGCTTCTTACCGCAAGGAGTGCCTTTTCGGGACGAATAGAGGGGTCAACGTTATCCCACTTAGGGCCGCCAACCGCACCGAGGAGCACACTGTCAGAAGACTTGCACTTCTCCATTCCCTCCTGGGTCATAGGCACACCGTATTTGTCTATACTGCAACCGCCGATGTCCACTTCGGTATAGTTGAATGTATGAGAGTACTTATCACAGATCTTATCGAGGACCTTTATTGCCTCGTTTACGATCTCAGGGCCGATTCCGTCGCCCCTCAGGACTGTTATATTCTTATTCATATCAGCACCCTCTTTATCTGTTTTTGATAGAGTTCATAAGACCGTCAGAGGTGATTATCTTCTTTACGAATTCCGGGAACGGCTCTGCCTTATATGTCTCATTTTTTGTTATATTGGTTATTATACCGCTATCGAAGTCGATAGAAATCTCATCTCCTGCCTCAATCTTCTCGCTCGCCTCGGGGCACTCGAGAATAGCAAGGCCGATGTTTATCGAGTTTCTGAAGAAAATTCTCGCAAATGTCTTTGCGATAACGCAGGAAACACCCGAATTCTTTATAGCGATAGGTGCGTGCTCACGCGAGGAGCCGCAGCCGAAGTTAGCGCCGCCGACCATTATGTCGCCTGCCACCACCTTTTTTGTAAAGTCCTTGTCTATATCCTCCATACAGTGGCTTGCGAGCTCGCGGGGATCAGACGTGTTGAGATATCTTGCGGGGATGATAACGTCGGTATCGACGTTGTCTCCGTACTTATGTACTTTTCCTTTTGTAATCATATCGTCACCTCTTACTTTATGTCTCTCGGATCGCAGATCTTACCCATTACAGCGGTAGCCGCAGCTACCTCGGGACTTGCAAGATATATCTTGGAGGACACGTGTCCCATACGTCCGACAAAGTTTCTGTTGGTGGTCGCAACCGCGATCTCGTCTGCCGCAAGTATTCCCATATATCCGCCAAGACAAGGTCCGCAGGTAGGAGTTGATACAACGCAACCAGCATCGATAAAGGTATCAATGTAGCCGAGCGCTATACAGTCCTTGTATATCTTCTGTGTAGCGGGGATAACGATACATCTCATACCCTCTGCTATATGTCTGCCGCGGAGAATATCTGCCGCCGCCTTCATATCCGAAAGTCTGCCGTTTGTACAAGAGCCGATAACTACCTGATCGGGAGTTATATCAGAGAGCTCCTTTGCTGTGGTTGTGTTTTCGGGAAGGTGAGGACAAGCAACGGTGGGCTCGATAGCCGAGAGGTCTATAACGTAGGTCTCATCGTACTCCGCGTCCTCGTCTGCCTTATATACGTTAAAGGGACGGTTTACTCTTCCGTTTACGTACTCAAG
>JAZOLL010000051.1:0-10784 GCA_045653105.1 Eubacteriales bacterium | reverse complement strand
AAATGCTCTGTTCACTTGGTGAACAGAGCATTTTTTGTTCTAAAATATATTGCAGTTTTTGAGAAATTGTGGTATAATAGTTATTAACGTATGTAATCCGGAGGATTTTCAAATGAGAGAAAAACTTGGCAGCCGTTTGGGATTTATTTTGCTCAGCGCAGGCTGCGCTATAGGTATAGGAAACGTGTGGAAGTTTCCGTGGATGGTAGGGCAGTACGGAGGAGCTATTTTCGTGCTTATTTATCTTTTCTTCCTTGTTATGCTCGGACTTCCCGTTATGACGATAGAGTTTGCGGTAGGACGCGCGGCGCAGAAGAGTCCTGTAAAGATGTATCAGGAAATTGAGCCGAAAAAGACAAAGTGGCATTGGCACGGATATCTCGCGCTTGCGGGTAATATTATTCTGCTTATGTTCTATACGACCGTAACATCTTGGATGGTCAGATATTTCCTCTCTACCGCCACCGGCAAGCTCTCGGGTCTTGACACCGCAGGCGTTGGCGCGGCATTTGGGGACATGCTTTCCAATCCTTTGGGAATGATAATACTTGTTGCGGTTATAATGATCGTAGCTACTGTCGTATGTATGACAGGAGTTAAGGGCGGACTTGAAAAGGTCACAAAGTTTATGATGCTTGCGCTCCTTGGCGTTATGGTAGTGCTTGCGGTCAACAGTATATTCCTTGACGGCGCATCCGATGGACTTAAATTCTACCTTGTTCCGAGTGTTGACAATATCAAGGAAGCAGGACTTGCAAACGTAATAGTCGGTGCTATGAATCAGGCGTTCTTCACACTTAGTCTTGGTATCGGTAGTATGGCTATTTTCGGAAGCTATATAAACAAGGACAGAGCGCTTCTCGGCGAGGCTGTAAACGTTGCGGTGCTTGATACATTTGTGGCGTTCACCTCAGGACTTATCATTTTCCCCGCATGCTTCGCTTACGGAGTAAAGCCTGACGCAGGACCTTCTCTTATATTCCAGACGCTTCCCAACGTATTCAACAACATGCCGGGCGGCAGGATCTGGGGCTCGCTCTTCTTCGTGTTTATGATATTTGCCGCGCTCTCAACTGTTTTTGCAGTGCTTGAAAATATTATAGCTTGTATTATGGACCTCACGGGATGGAACCGCAAGCTCGCATCCCTCGTATCGGGAATTGGAGTTTTCTTGCTTTCGCTTCCTTGTATCCTCGGATTTAGCGTATGGTCGGGATTTGTTCCGTTCGCGGAGGGATCTACGATAATGGATCTTGAGGACTTTATCGTAAGTAACGTGCTTTTGCCCTTTGGCTCGCTTATCTTTGTTCTTTTCTGTATCATTCCTCGCTATGGCTGGGGTTGGAAGAACTTTGTTGCAGAGGCAAATCAGGGCAAGGGTCTCAAGGTTGCGAACTGGATGAGATGGATATATATGATAGTCGTTCCGATAATCATAATAACCATTCTCGTTTATGGAATAGTTACATTTAAATTCAACTGATCCAGGTAAAAATTACCTTTACACATAATTTGCTATCCGCTTGAAAAAAGCCGGGTATTATGTTAAAATAAAGAAAATCTTAAAGATTAAGGATGCGAAAAATGAGTAACAAAAAGCAAAGGACTACACTTGAGATAGAAATAAGCCCTGCTTTCCTCATAATTTTAATAGTTACGATAGTGCTTCTCGTGTCTCTGACGATAGGACTTTTCGTGGTGATGAACAGAGACGATGGACCTATAACCGGCGGATCGGGCGGTGGAGGCGGCGGTGGAAAGCCGAGTGGTGGTGATCTCCCCGCAGGCGGCGACGGTGGCCCTCTTTATCCTACGGTGGAGACAAGGGAGAGCTATAAGCCAACTACCTCTGATTCTGTAGTGAATATTGGGGACAATATAAATGCTAACAATGCTATGCTCGTCAAGGTTACCGGCACAGGGCTTGTATCTACTCACGAAAAAGGGGCAGATACAAAGATATACCCTGCATCCATTACCAAGATTATGACCCTTATCGTTGCGTGCGAGCGCGTTACTGATCTTGATGTGGAGCTTGAGGTCACAGCGGAGCTTACGAAGTATATGGATGATAATGAGGGATCTGGAGCAGGACTTAAGATAGGCGATAAATATAGTATTGAGGATCTGCTTTATCTGATAAATTATCAATCGGATACAATTGCCTGTCTTTTGATTGCTGAGCATATAGCTGGATCTGAAGAAGCCTTTGTTGCGCTTATGAATCAAAAGGCCGCACAACTTGGAATGAGTGGTACTCGCTTTGCAAATTGTACGGGACTTTATAACGAAAATCATTATTCAACCTGCCGTGACATCGCAACTATGATGGCATACTCGCTTGATAACGCTTTGGCGTATTCTTGTATTTCTTCTTATGAGGGAAGAGCTATGGTGGTTGGCGGTGTTGACTGCAAGTTTTATGCGGCTTGGTATAGTGGACGCGGTAATAGTTTGGGCTTTTCCGACCGTCCTAATCTTGACACGGTTAAGGTACTTGGAGGTAAGACCGGATACACAGATGAGTCGGGCTTTACGTTTGTAACCATTGCACAGGATAAAAATGATTCATCTGTTAAGTACATAAACGTAATGATTGGAAAGCCTAAAGGTCAGGGGTATAACGCAACGCTTTTCATGAATGATTACAAAAAGATCTACAATACATACGCAAAATAATTAAAACTTTAAAGAGCTGTCTGCTTTTGCGGACAGCTTTTCTTTTTGGGTATTGAAAAAAATGTAGAAATATGTTATCATATTCTTGATATGATAAACTTTTGATGAGGTATTATGGAAACAGAAAAAATAATCACCGAACGCGCGGTGCTTGTTGGTATAGTCACAAGAGGAGAGACCGAAGAGGAGCTTAACAAGAGCCTTGACGAGCTCGAGCGTCTCCTCGACACGGCAGGCGGCGTGTGCATCGCAAGACTTACACAGAATAAAGAAACTCCCGATCCGAGAACCCTTATAGGAAGCGGCAAGGCGGCGGAGCTTGCATATATTTGCGCTTGCAACGAGGCAACTCTCGTTGTTTTTGACTGCGACCTTTCTCCCTCGCAGATAAGGAATATTGAGGACATAGTCGGAGACGAGATCAGAGTTATCGACCGCTCTATGCTCATACTCGATATCTTTGCGCTTCACGCGGTAACGGGAGAGGGAAAGCTTCAGGTTGAGCTGGCGCAGCTTAAATACACAGCGCCTCGACTTATCGGTCACGGTGCGGATATGTCAAGGCTTGGCGGTGGAATAGGTACGAGAGGACCGGGTGAATCAAAGCTTGAGTCTGACAGACGTCATATGAAGCGCCGAATAAACGCGCTTGAGGAACAGATAGCCGAGCTTGAAAAGAACAGACGTACCATGCGCGCCTCACGCGACAGAAGTGGGATTCCCAAGATAGCCATTGTCGGATATACCAATGCGGGAAAATCCACACTTCTCAATGCGCTGACAGATGCGGGAATACTCGCGCAGGACAAGCTTTTTGCAACGCTTGACCCCACAACGAGAAAATACGATCTCCCTTGCGGAGAGAGTGTGCTTCTTACCGACACGGTAGGATTTATAAACAAGCTCCCCCACCATCTTGTAAGCGCATTCCGTTCAACACTTGAGGAGGCTTGCTACGCGGATGTGCTGCTCATAGTGATCGACGCGTCAGACCCCGAGTACAGAAAGTGCCTTGAGGTTACAGAGTCTCTGCTTGCGGAGCTCGGTGCGGGCGGCAAGCCCACACTTTACGTGTTCAACAAGTGCGACCGCGGTGTCGCTGATTTCCTCAGCGTAGGCAAAGCCGCGCCCCTTGAGAACACCGTTTATATCTCTGCAAAGACAGGGCAGGGGCTTGATATACTCACAGCGAAGATAGAGAGCATTCTGCTTGACGGCAAGCGCAGGATCACCTACCGCATACCAAATGGCGAGGCAGGTGCTTTGAATATGCTTTACAAGTACGCGACGGTAGAGTCTGTTGACTACGGCGCGGAGTATATCGAGGCTGTAGCCTTGGCGGACAGCAAGGCGAGGGGAATTATGAAAAAATACGCTATCGACGATATCCCCGATAGCGAAGAGGACGAGTACTAAAACTTCAAAGGAGAGAGACCTTGAAAGAGACATATACGACGGTAGAGCGAGAGGCTTCTGCCGAATTTGAGGAAAAACGATCTATATTTATAGGACACGCGATTCCGATAAAGAGTGCGGAGGAGGCGGCAGATTTTATAAAGGCTAAAAAGCGAGAGTTTGCAGATGCTACACACAATGTTTATGCTTATATTTTGGAGGGTGGCAGAGTAGCAAAATATTCTGATGACGGTGAGCCGCAGGGAACTGCGGGAATGCCCGTGCTTGATACGATAAAGAAAAACGGTGTTGACGGTGTTTGCGTGGTCGTCACGAGATATTTTGGCGGAACTCTGCTTGGCGCGGGCGGACTTGTGAGAGCGTATTCTCATGCGGCAAAGCTTGCGCTTGATGCGGCAAACGTGATAACCTATGAGAAGTACGATGTGATCTCACTTATTTGCGGATACTCGGAGTATCAAAAGTTTTTGCCCATCATTCGCACGTTTGACGCGGTAATAGATGATACTGTTTTTGAGGCAGATGTAAAGCTTTGCTTTGCGCTCAAGGGCGGAGTTCTTGATACACTTGACAAAAAGCTTGCGGAGAGCTCGTTTGGAAAATACAAGCTGACAAAAGAGGGAGAACGCTTTGATTACAGGTAAAAGTAAAAATATTTTTAGAGTGTTGACGTTTTTCTTGCTTGTCTGTTTGGCTTTAGGTATGCTTTGCTCCTGCGGTGATAGTGAAGATTTCAGCGGTGAGTTTCTTTCAAGTGAGCCGTCCGAGTGGGACAAGGAGGAACCTTACGATAAGTATGTCATAGTACTCCCGATAGAGAGCTCTAGCGAAATATACGCTGCCGCAGAAGAGCTTTCTGCAAAGATTTTGGAAAATACGGGTGTTTATACCGAGCTGTTTTACGCTCACGAGACTACGCCTTCTGGCAAGGGCGTTTGCCACATCTTCATAGGTGACACGGGTGACGAGGCATCGCAGAAATATCTTGGCAAGTTCAGAGCAAACGACAAGGGCTATAGATTCCGTGACAATGCGGTACATATAGGTGGAAGAACAGAGGAATCTCTGCTTGCGGCAATTGACCTTTTCAAAAACGAGGTGGCGGATTACGCTGACGAAGAGTTCTTTATGAATGACGGCAAAGAGGTCTTTCTTCCAGCAGAATACGATGTGACACAGATAAAGCTGGCAGGAGTTTCTATCGGGGAATATACCCTTGTATATCCTCGCGAGAATATGGCACTTCGAGAGCTGGCACTTGAATTCAGAGATGAGCTTTTAGAGGCTACGGGCTTCTTCCTCAGCGTCAAGGCGGATTCCGACGTGATAAGAGGAACGAGAGCGATCCTGCTTGGCGACTGCAAAATATCAGGTGTGAGCATACCAGATCTCAAAGATGATAAAGTGACGGTGTTTACATATTCGACGGGCATTATGGTGCTTTACGAACAGCCCTTCGGTATTCGCTATGTCCTTGAAGAACTTTGGGGTAAGCTGCTTGATCTTGATGAAAATAAAAGCTCTGACGTTCGCATAGAGCCGTATTCCGAATATCCGCTTTATAAGGAGACTTTTGATATCTTTACGCTTCGCTCGAAGAGTGAAGAGCTTTCCTTGGAGGATATCCTTGCAGTTCTCGATATACTGCGAGAGCATCCAAGTAGCATTTACCGTATTGAGGGAATAAGTGATATATCAATGCAACACATATTTGGTCAGTTTTCAAATGAGTATACTTTGACTAAAATAACCGATGATACTTATACAATGAGTGTAAAGCCTATGCAAGTAGAGCGCTTATCTGAGGCTCGTGTGGTGTTTACAGACTATATTACAAGCGATATGCATTCGCTTCGTATCATCGAGATCGACCGAATAGATGATCTGGCAATCGACGTCTTGAGAGAAAATAAAAACACTAAATCCGTTGTATTTTCGAAAGCAGAGGAGTCTACACTCGAAGATATCTTTTCCTTCGCTGAGGATTTTTGGCAGGTAGGCGAAAAGGCTGAGATATCCTCGTCTATATCCGCTCCTTTTGCTCTTAGCGATAAGATGTGGGCGGAGAACACGTATGCCGGAAACGAGAACGGCTTTGCCTATTTTGGCTTTTCGTTGAATGTCGCATATATCTATTGAAATAAAAGAGACGGAGAACTTTGTTCTCCGTCTTTTTTTCTTTATAAGGACTTTACAAACGCTTCGATTCTTTCAAGCGCTTGTGTGATGTGCTTTATTGAGTACGCGTAGGATATTCTTGCGAATCCCTCTCCGCCCGCACCGAAAGCATTTCCGGGGATTATAGCGCACTTGTAGTTGTAGAGAAGCTTTTCGCAGAACTCCTCGCTGGAAAGACCGAATTCCTTAATGTTCGGGAAGATATAGAATGCTCCCTCGGGCTCAAAGGAATCGATTCCTATGCTCTTGAGCGAGTTATAGATATAACGTCTTCTGCGATTATATTCATCAACCATCATTTTGATATCCTCATCACCGTTCTTGAGAGCCTCAATAGCGGCAAACTGAGAGGTGGTGGGTGAGCTCATGATTCCGTACTGGTGGATCTTGAGCATCTGCTCTGTAAGAGGAGCAGGCGCACAGATATAACCGAGTCTCCAGCCTGTCATAGCGTAAGCCTTTGAGAAGCCGGAGGCAACGATCGTGCGCTCCCACATACCCTCGATAGAAGCAAAGGAGCAATGTGTGTGACCGTAGGTCATCTCAGCGTAGATCTCGTCAGAGAGAACAACGATATTCGTGTCTCTGATAACCTCTGCAACCTCCTCAAGTTCTTCCTTTGTCATGATAGCACCGGTGGGGTTGTTGGGGTAGGGGAGAACGAGCATTTTTGTTCTGGGTGTGATGAGAGATTTGAGCATCTCGGGGTCTATCTTAAATTTGTCCTCATATCTTGTCTCAAGTGTTACGGGAACACCGCCTGCCACTCTTGTGAGGGGAGCATAGCAAACGAAAGAGGGGGTGGGGATAATGACTTCGTCACCGGGGGTAATGATAGAGCGGAGCGCTATATCTATTGCCTCGCTGCCGCCAACGGTTACGATTATCTCGGATTCGGGCTTGTAGGATACGCCGAATCGACGTGTCATATAAGTATTTATCTCCTCGCGGAGTTCAAAAGTACCTGCGTTTGAGGTGTAGTATGTGCGGCCTTTTTCAAGGCTTTCGATTCCCGCTTCGCGGATGTGCCAGGGCGTTACAAAGTCGGGCTGACCAACTGTAAGTCCTACTACGTCATCCATCTTTTCGAGCAGGTCAAAATATTTTCTTATTCCGGATTTTTCTGTGTTTACAACTACCGGAGATAGAACCTTGCTATAGTCTATCATTAGAAGAATCCCCTTTCATCGGTCTCTCCCTGATCGTAGAGAATACCTTTGTCCTTGTATTTGTGGAGCACGAAGTGAGTAGCGGTAGAAATTACCGACTCTATCGTGGAGAGCTTGTGAGATACGAAGTAAGCGACCTCTTTCATGGTCTTTCCCTCGATAAGCACAGAGAGATCATACGCTCCGGACATAAGATATACCGCCTGAACCTCGGGGTAGTTGTATATCTTCTCTGCAACTCTGTCAAAGCCCCTCTCCTTCTGGGGAGTGAGCTTGACCTCTATCATAGCGGTTACAGACTCAAGGTCGGTCTTTTCCCAGTCAACGATAGTTTTGTATGCGAGGATAGTTCCGCTCTCTTCAAGCGCGTTTATTTCTTTTCTTATAGAAGCCTCGTCTGTATTCATCATAACGGCGAGCTGCTTGTCTGTAAGTCTTGCGTCGTTTTCAAGAAGCTTCAGTATTTCGTTTTTCATAATATATTCCTTCCCGTCAGGCATTTTCTGACGTTTGATTTGCGTTTATTTTTTTGACGATGCTCTCATAGGAAAGGCCGTATTTCTCCGCTATATCACGGGCATAGCTCTTTCCGTCGGGCTTGGCTCGTACTATCTTGAAGGAGCGGCGCCCCTCCTCGATTCCCGCAACGAGCGTGTCTATCATGACGCCACCGTTTTCGCGGCTTCGAGCGTTGATAGCGTCTATCTCGTTCGCAAGCTCGTGAAGGTGTGTGGAGAAGAGTGTACGACAGCCTATCTGCGAAAGTCCCGCAAGTACCTCTGCCGCGATATATGAAGCCTCAAAGGATCCCGTGGAGGAGAGAGACTCGTCAAGGAGCACAAGGCTCTTGTCGGTTATCGCATCGAATATCTCAACAAGTCGGGCGCATTCCTCACCCAGACGGCCCTTGTCTATCGTGTCGTCAGCGCCTGTGGGGAAGTGCGTGAATATTCCGTCCGCAATGCTGAGCTTCATAGACTCGGCAGGCACAAACATTCCAAGCTGTGCGAGTGCCTGTGCAAGACCTATGGCGCAGGTGATGACTGATTTACCGCCGCGGTTAGGACCTGTGAGCACGTATATCATGGCGTTCTCCTTGTCAAAGGAGATGTCGTTTGTAACTATCTCATCGTCAACCTTGAGGGCAACGCAGGGGTTGTAAAGACCGGTTGCAACAAAGCAGGCTTCCTCTCCCTCGACTATCTCGGGGATAGATAGCTTGCAGTTTGCATCGAGTATTCTTCTCATAAAGTCAGTACCCTTGACGAGGAACTCTATCTCAGGCATAAGGTTTAGCAGAAAATCTGTGTTTTCAAGAACGTAAGCCTGAACGATACGCTTCCAGGAGCGAAGCGACTGACGGTAAACGTCGTTGATCGCGGAATTGAAGGCGAGCGAGAGGGCTGTCTTCTGGTTCTCGGACTGCTTTTTTCCAAAGGGGACGAGGTTAGCAATACATGTATATTCGTCTTCCTTGAAGTTGAGACGGAGTATCTTGTCGATAACGTCACCCGATCGGAAGGATTCCGAGTTTATCGAGAGAACTCCCGCACTTGCAGGGCGGAGCTGAGAGTCGAGGTTTACACCTATCGTAATGCTCTTTATCTCTCTTACACGGTTTGTGAGCTCGGAGAGCTTTGCGTTGAGCTCCTTATGATAATCACTCGTCGCAAGCTCGGTTATTCTGTCCGCAAGGCTTATAAAGGATGAGCTGTGGAGCTCATCCTTCACAGCGGAGAGCCCTTCATAGAGTGTTTCTATACAAGAGATATAGAGCTCTATTTCGGTGATGCTCTCAAGGTAGGAAGAAGTATCCCCGATGTCCGCTTCAAGGCGGCGAAGTTCCATAATATCCGTGAGGATTGGTATGAGCTTATTGAGTGTTTTTGCTATTTCGGGGCAGTTCAGCATATCCTTGAAGACCTCAAGGCGATATCTTATAACAGCGGGATCGGTTGTGAAGTACTCATCGAGGTCGCTGTTTTTAAGGCTGAACACCTCAAGCAGGCCAAGCTCCTCGAGCACGAACATATTTATGTCGGGTATGTCGAGGCCGTTATAGTGTCTGGTTTGAGCTTCAGCGGAGGGGAATATCAAGCTGAAATTTGAAAAATCTTGCTTCATTTTAAGGCGTTCCTTCCACAGATATTATCAGATCAGGTGCAAAAATACCACCAAAGCGACCTGCAGGATAATGATAACGGGTATTCCAAGCATAAACTTTGTGTGCTTTGTCTTGTGGCGTATGATGAGCATAGTAGCCAGCATAGCTAAAGAGCCGCCGAGGGCAGAGAGCAAAAGAAGTGTACGCTCTCTTGTGCGGTGTTTCTGAAGCTTTTTTGCCGCGATCTTGTCATAGCAGCAAACCACTATCGAAATAAGCGATATCGCCGCAAGATATCCAAGTATAAATTCTGTTGGCATATTAGTCCTTTCGGGGCGAGAGCCCCTCTAAATTATTTTTTGGGGAAGCTGTCCTTGAGACCGACAACGCGGTTAAAGGTACTTTCATGCTTTGTGTCTTTGCAGAAGTAGCCTACGCGGACGAACTGGAACTTCTCACCGGGCTTCGCATCGGCAAGACAGGGCTCAACCATAGCGCCCTCGATCTTTGTGAGCGAGTCGGGGTTCAAGAAATCAAGATACGTCTGTCCCTCGGGCACGTCGGCGGTGTTCTCGATGTTGAAAAGACGGTCGTAGAGCATAACTGTAGCTCGCTCTGCATACTTTGCGGAGAGCCAGTGGATAGTGCCCTTGATCTTTCTGCCGTCGACGGGGTTGCCGTTTCCGGTCTCAAGATCTGCTGTCGCATGGATGCACTTGATACTGCCGTCCTCGTTCTTTTCAATTCCCGCGTACTTGATGATATATCCGCCCATAAGACGAACCTCGCCGTCGGGCTTGAGACGGAAGAACTTGGGAGGCGGAACCTCTGCAAAGTCGTCGGCGTCAATATATACCTCGCGCGTCATAGGAACCTCGCGAGTGCCAAGCTCGGGCTTTTGAGGATGGTTGGGGAGAGTTATCATCTCCTCCTTGTCCTCGGGATAGTTGTCGATAACCACCTTTATGGGGTTAGCGATACCTACGCGGCGAAGCGCGTTTTCGTTAAGGTCGTCGCGCACGCAAGCCTCAAGCTGACGGATGTCTACCGTGTGGTCGGTGTTTGTAACGCCTGCCTCTCTTACGAAGGTAAAGAGCGCCTCGGGGGTGTATCCGCGGCGGCGGAGACCGCAAAGGGTGGGAAGTCTGGGGTCATCCCAGCCGTCCACGTGACCCTCCTCAACGAGCTGACGGAGGTAGCGCTTGGACATAACCGTGTAGGTGATGTTCATACGTCCG
>JAZOLL010000050.1:0-9013 GCA_045653105.1 Eubacteriales bacterium | reverse complement strand
CCCTCGATAGAGTGCTTGAGCGCGGATGCCGCAACTGCAAATTCGATTGCAGACTGTGTATCCTTGCCGGAAAGGAGCGAGTAGATAAGTCCGCCGCCAAAGCTGTCGCCGCCGCCTACGCGGTCAACGATGTGGAGGTGGAAGGACTTGGAGAAGCAGTAGTTATCTCCGTCGGAGAGCATACCTGACCAGTCGTTATCGTTTGCGGAGATAGAGGAGCGGAGCGTGATAGCTACCTTTTCAAATCCGAACTTGTCAGCAAGCTGCTTTGCAACCGACTTGTATCCCTCGTGGTTGAGCTTTCCACCGTAGATATCGGTGTTTTCAGCCTCAATACCGAATACGTCCTTTGCGTCCTCCTCATTGGAGATGCAAACGTCAACGTACTCGCAAAGCTTTGTCATAGCCTCTCTCGCCTCAGCTCTTGTCCAGAGCTTGCCGCGGTAGTTGAGGTCGCAGGAGATCTTAACACCTCTTGCCTTTGCAGCCTTACAAGCCTCGATGCAGATCTCGACCATGTTGCCGCCGAGTGCGGGAGTAATTCCTGTGAAGTGGAACCAGTCAGCGCCCTCAAAAATGCTGTCCCAGTCGAAATCAGAGGGAGTTGCCTCTGCTATTGCGGAGTGAGCTCTGTCGTAGATACAAACAGATCCTCTCTGGGAAGCTCCTTTTTCAAGGAAGTAAATACCAACTCTGTCGCCGCCGCGGACGATCTTTGAGGTGTCAACACCGAAGTAACGGAGTGAATCAACTGCCGCCTGACCTATAGAGTGCTTCGGGAGCTTGGTTATGTAAACGCTGTCAAGTCCGTAGTTTGCAAGAGATACAGCAACGTTAGCCTCGCCTCCGCCAAAGGTTGCCTGCATCTGATCGTTCTGGAAAAATCTATAATATCCGTTGGGCGCGAGGCGAAGCATAAGCTCGCCGAATGTAACTACTCTTTTCATTATTTTTCTGCCTCCATTTTTTCAAGTGCTTCCTTTACGAAGAAGCTGCCGCCGATAGCGGCGATCTTATCGAATGCCAAGATTTCGTCTATATTGCTTCTGTCAACTCCGCCTGTGGGAATGAACTTGACCTGCGGGAAGGGAGCGGAGAGAGCCTTGAGTGCCTTAAGTCCGCCATAGACGTTTGCGGGAAAGAACTTGACTGTGGTAATTCCAAACTCAAGTGCCGCCATGATCTCTGTGGGTGTAACACAACCGGGATAGTAGGGAATGTTTCTCTCAACACAGATCTTTGCAACTGCGGGGGAAAGACCGGGGGACACGATAAACGTAGCGCCTGCCTTGAGAGCTGCCTCACACTGCTCGGCATTGATAACTGTGCCTGCGCCTATCTCCATATCGGGATAGTTCTTTACCGCATACTCGATAGCCTCTGCAGCGCAAGCGGTGCGGAAGGTTATCTCTGCGCAATTGATACCGCTATGCTTGAGAGCGGTGAGTATTTTATCTGTCTCAGAGAGCTCTTTGATAACAACAACAGGAATAAACTTTTCCATTTTTATATCCTCCTTTAATTATACACCGGAGTAAGCTGCGAAGCCGCAGTCGATGGGGAGAACCACGCCTGTGATAGCAGATGCGCTCTTGTCGTCGCAAAGGAAGAGAGTTCCGCCGAGGAGCTCAGACGCGTCAACAAATCTGTCCATGGGAGTACCCTTGAGGATCTTTGCGCTTCTTGCTGTGGGAGTTCCGTCCTCACCGAAGAGGAGCTTGTAGTTCTGTGCGGAAACGAGGAATCCGGGAGCTATTGCGTTGCAACGGATACCTGTGCCTGCAAAGTGAGTTGCGAGCCACTGTGTGAAGTTGGAAATGCCCGCCTTAGCCGCAGAGTATGCGGGAATCTTTGTAAGGGGAGTGTATGCGTTCATAGAGGAAATGTTGAGTATGCAGCCTGCCTTTTTCACTCACATATCCTTTGCAAATGCCTGTGTGGGAAGAAGAGTTCCCTGGAAGTTGAGCTTGAACACGAAGTCAACACCGGACGCGTCGAGATCGAAGAAGGATTTGCCACCCTCCTTTGCCTCGTGCTGATTCTCGTTATCTGTGGTTGCTCTGGGGTTGTTTCCGCCCGCGCCGTTTACGAGGATGTCGCATGCGCCGAGATCACGAAGAACCGCCTGGTGTACCTCCTCGAGCGCCTCGGGATCAAGCACGTTTGCCTTGTAGCCCTCGCAGATAAAGCCCTCAGCCTTGAGGTCGTCAGCGAGCGCCTTTACTGCGTCCTCGTTGAGGTCGAGCGCCGCTACCTTAGCTCCGGACTGAGCAAAAGCTCTTGCCATAGCGCCGCAGATAAGACCGCCGGCACCTGTAACTACTACTACTTTTCCACTGAAATCTATATTGATGGGAAGCTGTATCATTTTATTACTCCTTACTTTTTATCAAATTTTTCAAGGCTGTCCCAAACGCCGAGCATATACATAATGCCGAGCGCGCGATCGTAAAGTCCGTATCCGGGACGTACTGTTCCGGGGCCCTCGTCCCAGAGGTGTCTGCCGTGGTCGGGACGGATATATCCCTCAAAGCCGCAGTCGTGGTATGCCTTGAGTATCTCAAGTATTCCCGTATCTCCGTCGCAGTCTCTGTGGCTCGCCTCGGAGAAGTCACCGTTTTCAAAGTGCTTTACGTTTCTAATGTGAGCGAAAGCAATTCTGTCGCAGTGCTTGCGGACTATCTCTGCTACGTTGTTGTTCGGGTCTGCGTTAAGGCTTCCCGAGCAGAGCGTGAGGCAGTTGTATTCGTCGTCGACCATTCTGAGGAAGCGGTCGATATTCGCCTCGTTGATGAGAAGGCGGGGAAGACCGAAGATATCCCAAGGCGGATCGTCCATGTGGATAGCCATTTTGATATCGCACTCGCGGCAGGTGGGCATTATAGCCTCAAGGAAGTACTTGAGGTTGCCCCAAAGCTTTTCGTGGTCAACTCCCTCGTAAGCGCGGAAGAGCTCGTCAAGCTTTGCCATTCTCTCAGGTTCCCAGCCGGGGAAGGACATATTGTACTTCTCGGTGAAGTCGAGAATGTATTTTGCCATTGCATTGTAGTCGTCCTGGATCATATTCTTCTCGTAGAAAAGAGCGGTAGAGCCATCACCTACGGGGTGGAAGAGATTTGAACGAGTCCAGTCGAATATAGGCATAAAGTTGTAGCATATTACCTTTACGCCAAACTTGGAGAGATTGCGAATGGTTGTCTTGTAGTTTTCGATGTAAGCATCGCGTGTGGGAAGACCGATCTTTATATCGTCGTGAACGTTGACAGATTCAACTACGTCCATATTGAAGCCGTACTCGTCGAGCTGACGCTTGACCTCGGCTATCTCATGCTCCTCCCAAACTTCACCGGGCATTTTGTGGTGGAGTGCCCAGACGATCCCGTCAACTCCGGGTATCTGCTTTATGTCCGACAGCTTTATACGGTCGTTTCCCTCGCCGTACCATCGGAAAGTCATTTTCATTGGCATAAGTTACCCTCCTGATTTATAATCCAAAATAATTTTTTGCGTTTGTGTAGCATATTCCGCTGACGATCTCGGCGAGAGCCGCCTCGTCGTCGGGATATTCGCCGCCCTCTACCCACTCACCTATAAGTCCGCAGAGTATTCGGCGGAAATATTCGTGACGTGTGTAGCTGAGGAAGCTTCTTGAGTCTGTGAGCATTCCCACAAAGTTACCGAGCAGGCTGAGGTTTGCAAGGCTTATGAGCTGATCGCGCATACCCTGCTTATTGTCGTTGAACCACCAAGCAGAGCCGTGCTGGAGCTTGCCGCGGCACTCTGTTCCTTGGAACGCGCCGATGAGCGTGTCGATAAAGGAATTGTCAGAGGCGTCAAGGCTGTATATGATAGTCTTTGGAAGCTTATCTGTGGAGCTCAATCTGTCAAGGAGTTTTGCAAGCTTTTGAGAGCCGTTGTCAGGACCTATACAGTCAAATCCCGTATCCGCTCCGAGTGCTTTAAACATTCTGCTGTTTGGATTTCTCATGCAGTTGTAGTGGAGCTGCATTACAAAGCCATGGCGCACGTATTCGCCCGCGCAGAAAACAAGGAGCTCGGTCTTAAGCGCTTCTGCTTCGTCAGCGCTTACTATCTCGCCCGCGAGTCCGCGTTTGATAAGCGCGTTTATCTCCTCTTCGCTTGACTGTGCATAGATCATTCGGTCAAGACCGTGGTCACTTGCACGGCAACCGTTTTCGGCAAAGAACTCAATTCTTTTGCCAAGCGCCTCCTTGAGTGTCGCAAGATCACAGATCTTCACACTCGATACCTCGGAGAGCTTTGCGATATACTCTCTCCAGCCCGCCTTGTCGATGTTGAGAGCGCGGTCGGGACGGAATGAGGGCGCGACTGTGGTGCCAAAGCTATCGTCCTTTGCGAGGAGCGCGTGATATTCAAGTGAATCGATAGGATCGTCTGTAGTGCCGATAAAAGCTACGTTGCTCTTTTTTATAATGCCGCGGACGCTCATATCCTCGTCCTTCAGCTTTTCTTTGCAGATGTCCCACACTTGTTTTGCAGTGTCGGCATTAAGTACTCCCTCATAGCCAAAATAGTTCTTCAGCTCAAGGTGACACCAGTGGTACATAGGGTTTCCTATAGCTTTTGGCAAAAGCTCTGCAAATTTTTCAAATTTCTCGTAAGGGGTGGCGCCTCCCGTGATATAATACTCATCCACACCGTTTGAGCGTATAAGTCTCCATTTATAATGGTCTCCGCCGAGCCAGAGCTCTGTGATGTTCTCAAAGCGTTTGTCCTCGTATATCTCGCGGGGACTTACGTGGCAGTGATAATCGATGATAGGGAGCTTTTCTGCGTGCTCCGCGTAAAGCCTTTGTGCAGTTTTTGTTGTCAAAAGAAAATCTTTATCCAAAAAACGCGCCATAAACGTTCTCCTTGATCTTTATATTTTTTCTTGATATCAGCGGCGAGTTGCCTCGCGGTATTCCTTGGGATTCTTTCCTATCTTCTTTTTAAATATTTTAGAAAAGTACTGTACGTCCATTATGCCGCAGTGCAGGGCAACTGTCTGTATCTGAAGATGTGTTGTGCTGAGAAGATACATCGCATGCTCGATTCTCTTGTCCTTTATATACTCTGAAACTGTTTTTTCGGTTTCTTTTTTGAATACGGTTGCAAGGTATCCCGCACTGATGCCAAGCTTTTGCGCCAGTGAGTTCAGAGATAGCTCCGCGGAAATATCCGAGTCTATTATTAGTATCGCTTTTTGAACGATAGGCGAGTATTTTCTCATAGAATGCTTGTACACAAGTCTGCAATAAGATGTGAACATCTCTCTCATCATAGAGGAGCAAGCCTTTGTGTCGGGAAGGAGCTCTATCCTCAGTGCAAATTTTGAGGAGGTGCTGTCGATATATATCGGATGAACTCCGCCGTCCTCTGCCGCCTTGCGGAGCAGGGTATTCATAATGATACAGTAATTTTTTGCGTTTCGCAAAGGATCTGACGAGCGCTTTTCAAACATATTTTCGTTAAGCTGAGCCACGAGCAGGGTCTCCTTGTGTTGCTGTCCAAGTGTGACCGCGCGTATCAGCTCGTTTTCAAACGCGTAACGCTTTTCCATCATTTTTATATTAGCCTCTATCTCGTCAAAACTTTCACCGTGTGACGCGGTGTCGAGAGAGAGGAGAGATGGACCATAACTCTTGTTTAGCTCTACTATAGCAAACGACGGAGTCTCCCATATTTGCTCGCAAAAGCTATCTATCATAATAAATATCTTGTCGCTCTCTGCGAGGATAGGCGTGGCGGAATAATAGTCTCTGAGAGGTTTTTGCGAACCGATCGGAATTCCCGCGCGTTCTCCGATCTCCAAAATATCCTTGGAGGAGAGGGGCGCGGAAAGATACGGACCTATGAGGAGAATGTTTTTTTCGCTGAGCAAAGGGAGTCTCATATAAATATATTGAAACTTAAATTCGTTCGAAAGCTTATATTTTGTCTTGCTTTCCACAATTCCCAGCGTTTGGCCTACGCTCAGATCCGATTTGAAACCGATGATACTTGCAAACTGTGGATCGAGCATAGTCTCTGCGGGATCAAGCGGGGAAATTATAGCGGTATGAATATGACATTTTTTTAGAATATCAGAAAAAAAGTTCAATTCGTACTCAAAATTCATAATTACACCTGTTTTGTAAAATATATACAATTTTTGTCTAAATTATCGTTTTACAGTGCTATTATAACACATCTTTTTGATAATTGCAACAATAGATTTGATAACAAAATGAAAATAATACAAAAATACATTAACTTTGTACTACCATTTTTTCGCCCGGGATAGTATAATAATATTGTTATCATGGCGCTTTCCCCAAAAACAAAAAATTCAGAAAGAGGAAATGACAATGAAAAAAGAAAAGAAATTAGATGCTAATGGGCATCGCAAGTTTGGTATACGCGATTGTATGGCGTATGCTGCAGGAGACCGCGGTTGTAACATGAGCTTTGCGCACAAGGGTACTATGGCGATCTTCTGGACACAGTTTATGAAGCTTGACCTTTGGTACGCGCTCCTTCTCATCGTAGTACAGGTATGGGACGCTATCAACGACCCGCTTATCGGTTCTATAATCGACGCGGACAAGCATAAATACAAGAGAAACAAGTTCCTTCAGTACATATTCATCGGTTCAATAGGACTTATCGTCGGCGGAGCATGCTGCTTCCTCCCGTTCCCGAACGCTCCCGTTTGGGCTAAGTTCATTATATTTATCGCAGGCTACGTAGTTTGGGATGCTTTCTACACAGTAGCAAACGTTCCTTACGGCTCACTTCTTTCGCTTATATCCAGCGACGTCAAGGACAGAGCATCTCTCTCCGCTTGGCGTTCTATCGGTTCTATCTTCGGAAACATGCTTCCTATGGTTATTCTCCCCTTCATCATTTATGATAAGGACAACAACCTCATCGGCGAGCGTGTATTCATTGCGGCTCTCATCATGGGTGTTCTCGGATTTATCTGCTTCCAGTTCATGATCAAGAATACAGAGATCAGAGAAGAGCAGGACATCGACCTCAAAGAGGATGCTCCCAAGTTCAACGTATTTAAGGCGTTTGGTAACTTTATCAATAACCGTCCCGCAGTAGGCGCTACTGTTGCCGCTATGGGTATGTTTATCGGTATGCAGGGTGCTACAACCGCGGTTACCGTTATATTCCAGTCCTACTTTAAGAACGTTCAGATCTCCGGTATCGTTCAGCTCTTCGCTATGATCCCGATCGTTTGCTTCACACCCTTGGCAAGAAACATGGTTGCAAAGTTCGGTAAGAAGGAGCTTGCAACATTCGGTTCTATCGTATCTATCGTTTCCGGTCTCGGACTCTTCATCGTTATCCCCAGCAACACAGGTCTTGACCTTATAATCTACATCATCTGTCAGCTCTTCTTCTCCCTCGGACTTGGTATCTACTCTACAGTTTCTTGGGCAATGATGGGCGACGCTATCGACTACAACGAGTGGAAGTTCGGCACTCGTGAGGAGGGTACAGTATACTCCCTCCACTCCTTCTTCCGTAAACTCGCGCAGGGTGTTGGCCCGTCTCTCGTTCTTATCGTCATGGTTGCTTTCGGTTACGTTGGCGCAGATGAGGGTAATCAGGCATGGCAGGTTGCTATCAACATGAGATACCTCGTTGCTGCTACATTCCTCTTCTCGGCGATCCTTCAGTTTATCGGTCTTGGTGTTATATACAACCTCGACAAGAAGACACTCGCTAAGATGAATAAGGATCTCGGAAGAGACGAAGAGTAAGGTACAATTAAAAAACACGACTTTCAGGTGTCCGATGCTAAAAAGGTCGGACACCTGTACTTAAATTGAAAGGAGAATCAACGTGAGAAAAATAATAAATCTTAATGAAAATTGGCTTTTTGCCAAGGATACGACCGATATCACCGTTCGCGAGGGTGTACAGGTAAATATCCCCCACTCCTGGAACTCTGAGGACGGATATGACGGCGGAAGCGATTACTTCCGCGGATATTGCCTTTACGTAAAGGTTATCAAGAAGTCTGAGCTTCCCGAGGCGGATCTCTACTACCTCGAGTTCAGAGGAACAAACGCGTCTGCTGACGTATATGTAAACGGCAAGAAGCTTGCTCACCACGACGGCGGTTACTCTACTTGGAGAGTAAACATTACAGAGGAGCTTTCCGAGGAGTGCGAGATCGCAGTTGTAGTTGAAAACACTATCAATGAGACAGTATATCCTCAGATGGCAGACTTCACATTTTACGGCGGTATCTACCGTGACGTAAACCTTGTATGTGTAAATGACGCACACTTTGACCTTGACTATTACGGAGCACCCGGTATCAAGATCACACCTACGGTTAACGGAGCTGACGCTACAGTTGAGGTAGAGGCATACCCCACAAACCTCAAGGCAGGACAGACTCTCGTTTATACCATTTACGATAAGGAAGAAAACGAGCTTCAGAAGATAGAGACCACCGAGACCAAGGTGACCTTTGAGATAAAGGATGCTCACCTCTGGCACGGAAGAAAAGATCCTTACCTCTACTGCTGCGAGGTAGAGATCGTCGAGGCAGGAGAGGTTCTCGACAACGTTTGCAACAGATTTGGTTGCCGCAGCTTCAAGATTGATCCCGACAACGGATTTATCCTCAACGGTGAGGAGTATCCCCTCCGCGGCGTATCCCGCCATCAGGACAGATGGGGCGTTGGTAACGCGCTTCTTCCCGAGCATCACGTAGAGGATATAGATCTCATCTGTGAGATGGGTGCTACCACTATCCGCCTTGCTCACTATCAGCACGACCAGTACTTCTACGATCTCTGCGACGAGCGCGGTCCCGTTATCTGGGCAGAGATACCCTATATATCCAGACATATGCCTACAGGCCGCGAGAACACTGTTTCGCAGATGAAGGAGCTCGTAGCGCAAAACTATAACCACCCCTGTATCGTTGTTTGGGGACTTTCCAACGAGATCTCTATCGGAGGATCTACCGAGGATCTTCTCG
>JAZOLL010000049.1:0-1995 GCA_045653105.1 Eubacteriales bacterium | reverse complement strand
GAGAGCTTTGAGGAGCTTGAAAAGGAATTTTTGGCATTTATTGACTTTTACGAGAGTCAGTGGGGAATTACCAAGAAAAAGATAAGAAAAAAGCTGTTGAACTACAAAGGTATCAAAGAGATGAGTCGGCAGGATAAGTAAGGCGGGGCGGTATTTTTATGAGTAACTTGAAACCTAAGAGAAAAAAGTTAATAGTTTTGCTCGTGCTTGCCGCGTTATCAACGGCGATGCTGATATTATCAGTCGTATGGTATTTTAACAAAAGCGGCAGCATAAGCTTTGGCGGACTTATCAAGGCGGAAACGCTATATCTGATAATTTCTCTCTTGGCGCTTATTCCTATACTTCTTTTGTTTCTCTGGATATTCGTGCTCTCCTCCCGTCACGCCTCAAGAAGTGAAAAGGAGACCTTAGCGCATATCCTCATCACCTCTCCTGAGCAGAGCTCGGAGGATAGGGACGAAGACGCAGAGACAGGCGAGAGATTTTGCATGCTGTGCGAGATAGACAGAAGGAGCACGGGAATAGGACATAAGAACTACGATAAGAGCCTGACGCTAAGACAGATGTGCGAAGAGTTCAGAAGCTTTGCCGCCTCAGAGCTCAGACTGTATTACGATATAGCCGATATAAGAAGCTTTATATCGGGAATGGCAGTATCAAAGCTTTTGATATTGCAGGGAATGTCGGGAACGGGAAAGACGTCGCTCGCACACGCATACGGAATGTACGTGGATAATATGTCAACGGTAATACCAGTACAGCCGATGTGGAAGGAGAGGACTGACCTCCTAGGCTACTATAACGAGTTTACCAAGAGATTTAACGAGACGCTTCTGCTTGAGAAGATGTATGAGGCAAATTATAGCAAGGATATGTACGTGACGGTGCTTGACGAGATGAACATAGCAAGAGTAGAGTATTACTTTGCGGAGTTCTTGTCGTTGCTTGAGCTACCAAATGCAGAGCAGAGATATCTTGAAGTAGTATCGGACAAATGGGAGACCGACCCCCAGAGTCTTGTAGACGGAAGAATAAAGCTTCCCGATAATATGTGGTTTATAGGAACGGCAAACAACGACGACTCAACGTTTGCGATATCGGATAAGGTATACGACAGAGCGATGATACTCAATCTCGATAGAAAATGCGAGAGATTTGCCGCGCCCAAGACGGAAAAGAGAGCGATATCTGCGGAGCAGTTTGAGGAGCTTGTGGGAGTAGCCTTGAAGGAATACGAGATAAGTAAGAGAAACGTAAGGCGACTTGAGGAGCTTGACAAATATATGATAGAGCATTTCCACATAACGTTTGGAAACAGAATAATGAAGCAGATAAGGCAGTACGTACCCGTGTACGTAAGCTGCGGAGGAGATGAGCTTCGAGCGCTTGACGATATACTCTCAAAGAAGGTAATGAGAAAGCTTGAGACTCAGAACCCGATATATCTGAGAAATTCCGCAGAGGGTCTGCTCGCTTATATAGACGAGCTGTTCGGTGTTGACAAAATGCCGCTTTGCAAGGAGTTTGTATCAAGACTTCTTAGAAATGCGTAAAACGTAAAGGACATTATATGAAGCAATTAGACGATTTTTACCGTGCGTGGCTTGGTTATCGCGCGGTAACATCAAATAGCCGTGAATGCGGCTTGTCCCGCAAAAGCATAGCGCTCTCTGACACTCAAAACGACTCTTTGCGCGTTGTCAGAAATATCTGCGAGGTCGACGAGGAGTGGATACGCGAGATAGAGGACGGACTCTTATACATAGAAAAGGCTATAAAGGAAGACAGACAGTTTATATACTCTAACGGAGAGGTGGTTCCGATAGAGAAGGTAAAAAACGTGTCGAGAGATTCCGTGCAGCACCTTGCCAAGCACAGCGAGCTTATCAGCAGATACGAAAAGGGAGTGGATATAATCCCTGATAAGCTTTATAGCGTGGATAGGCTTAACGTCTATGCGGTATATGAGAACAGATTCCTTTATATGCTGCT
>JAZOLL010000048.1:0-17524 GCA_045653105.1 Eubacteriales bacterium | reverse complement strand
GCGAAGACGTCTATCTTTTCGCGCGTTTCGGTTTTCTTTGCAATGAATATAAGCACCACCGTAGCGGCAAATAAGATCAGCGCTATTATAAGAGGATTTATAAACACGTATCTCACGGCAACCGATTGGAAAAGCATATCTCGGTAGAGCGAAGCTATTATTTTGGGCAAAAAGAATATCGGTATCACGGTAAGTCTGAATACACAGAGAATTACACGGTTTGGAATGATTGCAAGATAAAGGTTTTTCGCGTTTTCATTTTCCTTTGAAGGCGAGATCTCGCGATAGGACACGCTCATTGAGAAGATGTTTACCACTACTCCAAGTATAAAGAGAAGGGTAAAGATTATAAGTAAGGCAAATATAGTTTTATACATAGCCGTACCTGCGGGTGTAGTCTCCATGCTTGCGGAGAAGAGGTACTCTCTCGATCCTATCCACGCGTTTTTCATAAGCGAGAATATCGATTGCTTTGCCTGAACGCTCGCATTGTGTATAAATCTGAACGAGGGGACAAGCAATAGTATAGCAAGGATAATATCAGATATGAGAGGGAATATATTTCTCACGTGAAATATCGCAAGCTTCTTTTTTTGTTTCTTTTTCATACCGGTTTTTCGTCTTTCCTTTTATAGTTTGAATCTTTTGGGCAAGAGCTCTGTGAGCGTGAAAACTTCAAAATTCTCTTCGCTTGTGGCAAGAATTATTTTAAAGGAGTCCTCGCAAAATTCACTGATCACCTGTCTGCAAACGCCACAGGGAGAGCAGAGAGCGCTGGGAATGGTGTCCTTGGGAGCACCTATGATCGCTATAGCTTCAAAGTCGCGCTCACCTTCGCTTACTGCCTTGAAAAAAGCGGTCCGTTCAGCACAGCACGTAGGGGAATATGAAGCCGACTCTATGTTACAGCCCGTGTATATTTTTCCTGATTTCGTAAGGAGCGCAGCACCTACGGTAAAGCCCGAATACGGCGCGTAAGCGGACTCCCTAGCTACTAAAGCCTGACGTATTAGTTCTTGATTTTTCATGTAAAAACCTCTGTTTAGTCTTTGAAATTGAGGGGAAGGGGTATACCCGCGGTGGATAAATCAAGGTCGAAAAGCTCTCCGAGAGTAGCCGCTATATCAGAAAAGCTATCTCTTACTCCAAGGTCGGATGGGATCATATCTTTTGCATATACGAGAATGGGAGTGTATTCTCTGGTGTGGTCTGTAGAGCGAGTAAACGCGGGGTCGCAGCCGTGATCCGCGGTGACGATAAGTAGGTCGTCATCCTGCATTTTTTCTATAAAGTTCCCGATGAACGCATCGAATTCCGAAAGTGCACGGGCATATCCCAAAACGTCTCGTCTGTGACCGTATACCATATCGAAATCTACGAGATTTGCAAAGCAAAGTCCGTTAAAATTTGTGCCTTGAAGGGCAGAGATGGTCTCCATCCCCTCGCGATTTGAGTGAGTCGGATAGGAAGCGGTAAAGCCTATGCCTGCAAAAATATCGTATATCTTGCCAACGGATATGGAATCAAATCCCGCCTCGCAAAGTGCATCGGGCAGTAGGTTTTCGGGGGGCATAAGAGAGAAATCTCTTCTGTCTGCCGTTCTGTAAAAGTTAGCAACCTCGCCTGCAAACGGACGCGCGATAACGCGACCCACCGCAAGCTCTCCAGCCAGTATCTCGCGTGCTTTGCGGCATATAGAATAAAGCTCGTCAAGTGGAACTACATCTACGTGCGCGGCTATCTGACAAACACTGTCTGCCGAGGTATAGAGAATGAGTGAGCCGTCTTTTATATGCTCCTCACCGAAGTCACGTATAACCTCTGTTCCCGAGTAGGGAAGATTGCAGATAACACGGCGACCCGATATCCTCTCAAGCGCTTCTGTAAACTCCTTTGGAAATCCGTTTGGAAAGGTGGGAAGGGGTGCTTTGGATATATGTCCCGATATCTCCCAATGACCTATAGTAGTGTCCTTTCCGCGAGAAGCCTCGTTGGACTTTCCAAAACAGCCGATAGGAGACTTTACCGGTGAAAGATACTCCAGACCTTTTATGTTTCCAAGTCCCAAACGACGAAGGTTATCGATCTTTAGCTCATCACATTTTGAAAGAGAGCCGAGAGTTGAGGCTCCCTCGTCGCCGAAATCGGCGGCATCGGGAAGCTCGCCCGCTCCCACACTGTCAAGCACTATGAGAAAGGCGCGTCTGAATTTTTTATTCATTGTCAAGCTCCACCGCAAGCTCAAGTGCGAGCGTCATCATGTCGGTAAAGGATTTTTCTCTCTCGGATGCGGGGAGAGCCTCACCTGTCACTACCGAGTCAGAAACTGTGCATATAGCAAGCGCACGCTTGCCTGCACGTGCTGCGTTCATATAGAGTGCCGCTGCTTCCATCTCTACCGCAAGCACACCCATCTTGCTCCATGCGAGAGTGTCTTCGGAGAAGTCGTTATAAAATGTGTCGGAGGATAGGAGGTTTCCTACGTGGTATCCGAGCTTCATATTCTTTGCTATATCTACCGTGCGGGAAAGCAATGTGTAGTCCGCGATAGGAGAGAAAGTGCCCGCAAGGTGATACTGTGAGGCGTAATTTGAATTTGTGCAAGCGCCCATACCGATAACGATATCGCGGAGCTTGATGTTCTCCTGAAGAGCCCCCGCAGAGCCTATTCTCACGATGTTTTCGACACCGAAGAAATTAAAGAGCTCGTGAGAGTAAATGCCTATAGAGGGCATACCCATACCGCTTGCCATAACGGATATTTTTACTCCTTTGTAAGTTCCCGTATATCCGTTTATACCTCTGACGCTGTTGAAAAGAGTAGCGCCTTCGATAAAGTTCTCTGCAACAAATTTTGCGCGAAGCGGGTCGCCCGGCATCAACACGGTTTTGGCTATCTGCTCGGGAGTGGAGTTTATATGAGGTGTTGGAAAAGCTTTGTTTGACATTTGCGTTCTCCTTTTTTCTTATTTTGAGAGAGTGCTTTTAGTTTATTGCTTTGCAGGAGGTTCTATACCTTCCATGTAGTACGAGGCTTCCATATCCGCAACGCAGAGTGCGAACGCGAGAGGGAACATCTCAAGGGCGCGACCTACCTGATTTGCGTCCTCGGGACCCGAAAATCCCATGTGATATCTGATAGCAAACGCCTCGTCGCGTGTAAGCTTCATATATCCCGAGATTATGTAAACAGACTTCTCTCCGTGACCGTAGGGAAGTGTGTCCTCAATCGTGTAGTAGGGAACAGACTCCCAAACTCCGTTTTTCTTTACGTTTCTCATCTCGGTCTTATAGAAGTTGACCTTGCAAAGGTCGTGAAGGAGTGCCGCTATAGCGAGGCTCTCCTCCGAGAACTGAAATCCGTATTTATCTCTGAATCTCGGACGCTTTACAAAGTCGCAAAGGCACTCGTAAACGTTGAGGCTGTGCTCAAGGAGTCCACCCTCGTAAGATCCGTGAAAACGAGTGCTTGCGGGTGCTGTAAAAAAGTCGCTCCTGCACAGAAAGTCGAGCAATTTATCGCTGCCCTCGCGTGTTATACACGCTTTGTATTTTTCAATAAACTTGTCCTTGTTGGTCATACGTAGAGTGGTCCTTTCATAAAAAGTATATAGAATTACTATTTATTACTATTTTATCACAGTTTTTTTTATAAATCAACAGATTTATTTTTTATTTTAGGTTGATTTATTTGAGACACTGTGTTATAATAAAGTCAGTAAGTACGGACATTTTTCGGACGTTTGTCATTGTTGACAAACGGCAAATTCGCTACTTTGCGCTTTTAGTGCAAAACCGAAAAGGAGTCTTTCACTCAAGCTCGTCGGTGCGAAAGAGTGTGAGTGAGGAATATCAGTTCGCACCAAGAGGACGGGCTTATACGGTTGAGCCTCGTCGTCTATCAAAAAATCAACCTATTCGGTGAGCACAATGAAAGAAAAGATCAAGGATAATCTCCCTGCATATCTCTTTCATCAGGGAACTAATTACAGGGCGTATGAATATTTGGGGGTGCATCGCGAGGACGGAGTATACGTTTTTCGTGTCTGGGCTCCTAATGCAGAGGCGGTATTCGTAGTCGGAGATTTTAACGACTGGCAGAACACGATGCCTATGCAAAGGATCACCGAGGCAGGCCTTTTTGAGTATTGCGATATCTACGGCATAGTAAAGCCTTCGGACAGATATAAATTCAAAGTATGGAATAGGGGAAGAGAGCTTCTTAAGGCTGACCCTTATGCGTTTGAAGCAGAGACACCTCCGCTTACCGCATCGGTGATACCCTCTGATGAGGATTATACCTGGCGTGATGGCAGCTGGCTCAAATACGCGGAGAAATGCAAGTCTAAGATATATGAGCTTCCGATGAACATATACGAGATGCATCTCGGTTCTTGGAAGCGCCACGAGGACGGAAGCTATTATTCATACGAGGAAACAGCCTCCGAGCTTGCGACCTACGTAAAGCAGATGGGATATACTCACGTTGAGCTTATGCCTGTTGCGGAGCATCCGTTTGACGGTTCTTGGGGTTATCAGGTTTGCGGATACTATGCGCCGACCTCCCGTTTTGGAAAGCCTAACGAGCTTCGTTCCTTTGTTGATTCTATGCACGAGGCTGGCATCGGTGTTATACTCGACTGGGTTCCCGCGCATTTTCCGAAGGACGCGCACGGACTTTACGAGTTCGACGGGATGCCACTTTACGAGTATCAGGGAAATGACCGTAAGGAGCACGCAGGCTGGGGAACGAGACGCTTTGATGTCGGAAGAAACGAGATAGAAAGCTTTTTGATATCCAATGCTCTTTATTGGCTCGAGGAGTTCCACTTTGACGGACTAAGAGTGGATGCGGTGGCATCTATGCTCTATCTTGACTATGACAAGCTCCCCGGAGAGTGGATACCCAACGTTTACGGAGACAATAAGTGCCTTGAGGCGATAGCCTTCTTCAAAAAGCTTAACTCCGCAGTAAAGACCTTCTGCCCGAGAGCTCTTATGATCGCTGAGGAATCAACGGCTTGGGCGAATATCACGGGATTTGAGAACGACGGTCTTGGATTTGATTTCAAGTGGAATATGGGTTGGATGAACGATACGCTTTCCTATGCGGAAAAGGATCCGCTTTACAGAAAGCATCATCACGAATACCTCACCTTCCCGATGACATATGCCTTCGGTGAAAAATACATCATGCCGATATCTCACGATGAGGTGGTTCACGGAAAGAGATCCTTCCTTGACAAGATGCCGGGTGACTACTGGCAGAAATTTGCACAGACAAGGCTCTTTGCAACATATATGATCACGCAACCCGGAAAGAAGCTTATGTTCATGGGTTCTGAGATCGGACAGTTCCGCGAATGGGACTATAAGGGAGAGATCGAATGGTTCCTCCTTGATTATCCGTCACACGCAAAGCTTCAGCTTTGTTATGCGGAGCTCAACGATATGTATTTGAGGACTCCCGCGCTCTGGCAGGATGATATCTCATGGTCGGGATTCGAATGGATAGAGCCCAATAATAGGGATCACAGCATAATTTCTTATAAGCGTATCGACAAAAAAGGAAACGAGGGCATAGTGGTGCTAAACTTCACCCCTGTGCAGAGAGACGGATATCTCATAGGTGCAAGCAAAGGTATCTATGAGGAGATATTCAACTCGGATAACGAAAGATACGGTGGTACGGGTGTTGCCAACAGCGGTGCGATAAAGAATACTGGCATACCGTGGAACGGAAAAGAGGATTCTATAAGAATAAATGTTCCGCCTTTCGGTGCGACCGTATTTAAGCTAAAGCGCCGTGCGGCAAAGAGATCTAAATAATTCGGTTTGTTACTTTTGTTTCGAATAAAATAAAAATCACTTTAGGAGGATTGTTATGTTCAGAAAGAAAGAATGCGTAGCGATGTTGCTTGCAGGAGGCCAGGGAAGCAGACTCTACGCCTTGACATCGAAGACCGCAAAACCTGCGGTGTCCTACGGAGGAAAGTACAAAATCATAGATTTTCCTCTTTCCAATTGTATCAATTCCGGATTTGATACGGTTGGAGTACTTACTCAGTATCAGCCCTTGGTACTGAACGAATACATAGGAAACGGTCTGCCGTGGGATCTTGACAGAGCGTACGGTGGAGTTAAGATATTGCCCCCTTATCAGGGAAAGAACGGAGCTGACTGGTATAAGGGAACAGCTAACGCTATATACCAGAACATAGAGTTTATCGACAGATATGATCCCGACTACGTTCTCATACTTTCGGGTGATCACATCTACAAGATGGACTATTCCAAGATGCTCGAATACCACAAAAAGACAAATGCCGACTGTACTATAGCGGTTATCAATGTACCGATAGAGGAAGCAAGCCGCTTTGGTATCCTCAGCAGTGACGAGTCCGGCAGAATATTTGAATTTGCGGAGAAGCCCGCAAAGCCCAAGAGCACACAGGCATCTATGGGTATATACATATTCAGCAAGAAGAAGCTCTTTGACTACCTCATCGCAGACGAGGCAGATCCTCAAAGCTCCAAGGACTTTGGAAAGAACATCATTCCCAAGATGCTTGATGCGGGCGAGCGTATGTTCGCATATCCCTTCGCAGGATACTGGAAAGATGTTGGAACTATTGACTCTCTTTGGGAGGCGAATATGGACCTTCTCAAGGATGGCGAGGAGCGTCTCGTCGGTGATGAGAGCTGGAGAATCTACTCTCGTCACGAGCCGCACTCTCCCCAGTTCGTAAGTGCTGACGCTGTAATTGAAAACAGCCTTATAACAGAGGGTTGTGATATCTACGGAACAGTACAGAACTCTGTGCTCGGCTCAGGTGTAGTTATTAAGCCCGGTGCGGTAGTTAAGGACTCGCTCATATTTGACGGTGCGGTTATAGAAGAGGGTGCAACTGTTACCTACAGTATAATCGACACGGGAGTTGTAGTCGGAAAGAATGCAACTGTTGGAGCTGAGCGCGAAACAGCATCCGGAATTGCAGTTGTCGGAGCAGGCATCAAGCTTGAGGACGACAGCAAAACACCCGATGGCGCAATGCTTTCAATGTAACATAATAGGAGGGTAATGACGATGACAGCAGCAGGCCTTATATTCTCGAATATTCACGATCTTTCTCTCCCTGAACTTACATCAAGGAGAACACTTGCTTCCGTTCCTTTCGGATGCAGATACAGACTTATCGACTTCCCGCTTTCCAACATGGTAAACTCGGGAATCTCTAAGATAGGCGTGGTTACACACGATAATTATCAGTCTCTTCTCGACCATATAGGTACGGGTAAGGACTGGGATCTCGCTCGTCGCTCGGGCGGTATAAAGATACTTCCCCCTTTTATCACGGCTTTCGGTGATACAGGCGCGAGACATTACAACACATCAAGACTCGACTCGCTCATAGGTGTTAAGGACTTCCTTGAGAGATGCTCTGAGGATGTTATAGTCCTCTCCGACTGCGATATTATCTGTAACATAGACCTCTCCGAGGTTCTTGATCAGCACGCAGAAACAGGCGCAGAGATAACTATAGTTACCTGCGATGATACAATAATGATCGAGAAGAAGCGTACCGAGGAAACATATTCGGTAGAGAGCGATAAAAACGGTGTAGTAACAGATATCACAGCATATGACCCTGAGCTTTCTACCTCCGGTGTTATAAGCACAAATATCCTTGTGATCAACCGCGTATATCTTCTCAGCGCGATCAACGAGGCTGTATCCCGTGGATACAACAATCTCTACAGAGATGTTATTCTTAAGAAGTGCAAGCTCGGCGGTGTTTACTCTTACCATTACGAGCATGCAGCCCTTAAAGTATCCTCTCTTGAGAGCTACTTCAAGGCATCTATGCTTCTCCTTGACGAGGAGATCAGAGACGATCTTATAAACGTTATCGAAAGACCTATATACACAAAACTCAGAAATTCCGCCCCCACAATATACAGACCCGGATGTTCTGTTAAGAATTCCTATATTGCAGACGGATGTGAGATAGAGGGCGTTGTTGAGAACTCTATCATATTCAGAGGTGTTCGTATAGGTAAGGGAAGCGTTGTTAAGAACTCTGTAGTTCTTCAGGGAACTTACCTTGGCGACAACGTCAACTTCAACTGCGTAGTTGCAGATAAGGATGTTGTGGTTAAGGACGGAAGAAATCTCTCCGGACATACAACAATGCCTTTCTTCATCTCGAAGGGTACTGTAGTATAATCGTCCTAATATGGCTGTCGCCTATCGGTTTTTCCGCAGGCGACAGCCTTTGGAATTAATAATTATCAAATAAAACTGTAAAGGAAATACAGAATTATGAAAAAAATATTATTTGTAGGATCTGAAGCAATGCCTTTTGCGGCAACCGGCGGTCTTGGTGACGTTCTTGGTTCTCTGCCTGCAGCTATAAAAAGAGCAGGGGGAGATGAGGTTGACGTAAGAGTTGTTATACCTTACTACTCCGCTGTAAACGAGGGATGGGGTGACTGCTGTGAGACAGTTGCTGAGTTTTATACCGAGCTTGCATGGAGACGTCAGTACTGTGGTGTAAAGGCTGTAGAGAAGGACGGAGTTATTTATTACTTCATAGATAACCAGTACTACTTCTTCAGAAACGCGCTTTACGGATCTTTTGATGACGGAGAGCGCTTTGCGTTCTTCTCAAAGAGCGTAGTTGATATGCTCGCTCATATCGACTTTTATCCTGATATCCTTCACGCTAACGACTGGCAGTCGGCAATGAGTGTAGTATATCTCAAGACACAGTACAAGGACGTAGAAGCATATTCTAAAATAAAAGCGATATTCACGATCCATAATATCGAATATCAGGGTAAATATGATATTAATGTGCTCGGAGATCTTTTCGGTCTCGGATACGAGAATCGCGGACTTATGGAATACGACGGATGCATCAACCTTATGAAGGCTGCAGTTTCCTGCGCTGACAAGGTATCCACCGTCAGCCCTCAGTACGCGAAGGAGATACTCGCTCCCGAATACGCTCACGCGCTTGACAGAATACTCCGCCTTGAGCAGCATAAGCTCTTAGGTATCCTCAACGGTATAGACTACGATTTCTATAACCCCGCTACAGACAAGGATATAAACACCAACTATACTTGGCGCTCCTTCGCAAAGAAGAAAGAAAATAAGCTCGCTCTTCAGCGCGAGGTCGGACTCCCCGAGAGAGAGGACGTACCTATGCTTACAGTTATCTCCAGACTTGCATCTCATAAGGGACTTGACCTGATAAAGAACGGTATCTACAATATTCTTCAGAGCAAGGACGTTCAGTTCGTAGTTCTGGGCAGAGGAGAGGCAGAGTATGAGAGCTTCTTTACCGAGCTTGAAGCTCGTTTCCCGACTAAGGTAAAGGCGCTTATACTTTACGACAGAGCACTCTCTAAGAGAATATACGCGGCATCCGATATATTCGTAATGCCCTCGAAGAGCGAGCCCTGCGGTCTCTCGCAGATGATCGCTTCGAGATACGGTGCTATTCCCGTAGTCAGAGAGACAGGCGGACTTTACGACTCCATTAAGCCTTACTATGAGCTTGACGGAAAGATGATGGGCAACGGATTTACATTCGCTGACTATAATCCTTACGTGCTCGCAGAGAGAATCTGCGCGGCTATCGATCTCTGGTGCGATGAGGCAAAGAGAGTGAAGTTTGCGGGCAAGATCATGAGAACAGATTTCTCTTGGCAGAGCTCCGCAGTAAAATATATGGAAATGTATAACTCACTTTAACGTAGAGTTTTATAAAAATCAATTTAGAAAGTTTTTTGAAAGGTAACCAAACCATATGAATTTTTCCCCCAGCAAAAAAGAAGTAAAAGAAAACATTAAAATGAAGCTCTCCAGATACTTCGGAGCTTCTCCGAAGGAAGCTACAAGAGAGCAGGTGTATAAGGCTGTTTCTATGACAGTCAAGGACATACTCACAGCAAAAAGAGGCGAGTTTAAGGAAAAGGTGAACGAAGAGGGCGCAAAGAGAGTTTACTATATGTCGATAGAATTCCTCCTTGGAAGATCTCTCAAGACAAACCTCTGCAACCTCGGACTTATGGATGAATACAAGGAAGCACTCGCAGAGTACGGTGTTGACCTTGAGGACCTTTTCGAGTGCGAGCCTGACGCAGGTCTCGGTAACGGTGGTCTTGGCCGTCTCGCTGCTTGCTTTATGGACTCTCTCTCCTCTCTCGACTATCCTGCAACAGGATTTTCGATATGCTACGAGTACGGACTCTTCAAGCAGATGATAATCGACGGTCTCCAGGTAGAGCTTCCCGATATATGGCTCCCCGGAGGAGAGGTATGGCTCGTTCCTCGTACAGACAGAGTATATAAGGTAAGAATGGGCGGCCGCGTCGTTGAAGACTGGGTGGACGGACATCTCAATATACGCTACGAGGACTGTGAAGAGGTAGAGGCTGTACCTTACGATATGATGATATCCGGTGCAGACAGCAAGGGCGTCAGTCGCCTCAGACTTTGGAAGGCAAGAGATATCCACAATTTCAATATGGGTCTTTTCACACAGGGACAGTATACAAAGGCAATGGAGGAATCGACTAATGCCGAGATCATCTCCAAGGTGCTTTATCCCTCAGATAACCACACCGCAGGAAAGCTTCTCAGACTTTCCCAGCAGTACTTTATGGTATCCGCATCCTGCCAGAGCATAATAAGAGATCATATGGCTGTTTACGGAACACTTGATAACTTCGCTGATAAGGTAGCAATACACATCAACGATACTCACCCCGCGCTCTGTATCCCTGAGCTTATGAGAATACTCATAGACGATTATTTCTACAGCTGGGATAAGGCTTGGGAAATGGTTGTAAAGGTATGCTCCTACACCAACCATACCGTAATGCCCGAGGCACTTGAGATATGGAACGAGGACCTCTTTGCTTTCAAGCTTCCCAGACTCCATATGATCATCAAGGAGATCAACGAGAGATTCTGTAAAGAGATTTGGGAGCACTGTATGGACTGGGATAAGATATCCCGCATGAGTATTATAGGATACGGACAGGTAAGAATGGCGAACCTCTCTATCATAGGTTCTCACTCTGTAAACGGCGTATCTAAGCTTCACTCTGATATTCTCAAGGCATCTACATTCAAGGACTTCTACTCTGTATATCCAGAGAGATTCGGCAACGTTACAAACGGAATAGCTCACAGAAGATGGCTCTGCTATCCTAACCCCAAGCTTGCGGGACTTATCGAGGACTGCATCGGTGATAGATACAGACACGATCCTGAGCAGCTTGAAAACCTCAAGAAGTTTGCGGACAACGCTGAAGTTCTTGATCGTCTCAGAGCTATAAAGCACGACAACAAGATAGAGTTCTCCAACAAGCTTCACGCAAAGTCGGGAATACTTCTCAACACACACTCTATCTATGACGTTCAGATAAAGAGACTTCACGAGTATAAGCGTCAGCTTCTCAACGCGCTCAATATTATCGGACTCTACCTTGACCTCAAGGAGAACCCCAATATGGACTTCCAGCCCCAGACCTTTATCTTCGGAGCAAAGGCTGCGCCCGGATATCATATGGCAAAGAGAATAATCAAGCTTATTTATCAGATCGGCAAGGAGATCTCCATGGATCCGCAGATCAGAGAAAAGCTTGCTGTCGTATTCCTTGAGAACTACAATGTAAGTATGGCAGAGGCTCTTATTCCCGCGGCGGAGATAAGTGAACAGATCTCTATGGCAGGTAAAGAGGCGAGCGGTACAGGTTGTATGAAGCTCATGATAAACGGTGCTATGACCATCGGTACTCTTGACGGTGCTAACGTAGAGATGCTTGATGCGGTTGGAGAAGATAACATGTACATCTTCGGTCTTACAAGCGAAGAAGTAAATGATATTTGGTTCAGAGGATACAACTCTACAGAGTTCTATAACAACAACGAAAGACTCGCTCGTATCATAAACAAGCTCACAGTTGGCTTTGCCGGTGAGAGCTTTGCGGATATCGCAAGATATCTCATTTCCAACTACGGTATTTCCGATCCGTATATGTGTCTTGCTGACTTTGAGTCCTACAGAACGACTCACGAGAGAGCAGTAAGAGATTACGCAAACAAGGAAAAGTGGAACAGAATGTCGCTCAACAACATCGCATCTGCGGGATATTTCACTGCGGACAGATGTATGAGAGATTACGCGGGCAACATCTGGGGTCTTGAGAGAATAAAGTAAAATAAACAAAACAGACGGGGAAGCAGTTATGCTTATAAGATCAGAAGCTAACACGGCAGAAAAGCCGATTATAACTAAATATGTAGATGGCGTGGATAGATCTTTTAAGTCTGCTTTCCCGTCGGATAAAGAAATAACCTTCACGGTAAAAGTGCCGAGAAGGCTTGGCGCGTCAGCCGTAGTTCTCAGAATAAACGCAGACGGCGCGCCTTATCGCGATATACCGCTCAAATATCAGGAAATGACCGAAGGGTGGGACGTGTATTCTACCACATTCATACCCAACGAGAGCGGTGCGGATGATTTTGAAGCGCTCTTTTACTATGAATTTTTGTTCCTTCGCGGCTGGGATACGCTTTTTACGAGCTCTCACAATAACGTAGATTTTGAGCTTTCAAAAGAGTCGGATGAGAAGTTCCGTATGCTGATATACAATAAGGACTTTTCAACTCCCGAATGGTTCTCGGGCAAGGTTATGTACCATATCTTTGTGGACAGATTCTGCAAGGGAGAGGGATATACAGAGGGAAGAGACGACGCGGTCATGAATGATGATTGGGATGGCGGCGTGCCGCAATTCCCAATAAAGCGCGGAGACCGTTATTCAAACAACGTTTTCTTCGGCGGAAACCTTTGGGGTGTTGCCGAAAAGCTTGATTATCTTGAAAAGCTCGGTGTTGGGGTCATATATCTCAGCCCGATATTCAAGGCATATTCCAACCACAAATACGATACGGGAAACTATCTTGAGATAGATAAGATGTTCGGTGGCGAGGAGGCTTTTGACAATCTCATATCAAAGGCAAAAGAGAGGGGAATAAGGGTGATTCTTGACGGTGTGTTCAATCACACGGGAGATGATAGCCTTTATTTCGATAAATATGGAAAATACGGAGGGGTAGGAGCATACTCCGATCCCAATTCACCCTTTTTCGATTGGTACGAATTCAGTACCTATCCAAAGGGATATAAATCCTGGTGGGGCATAGATATACTTCCAAAGCTCAACCAAAATAACCCTGCCTGCCGCGACTTTTTCGTGGGAGAGTCGGGTGTAATTCGCAGATATATCGAGCGGGGAATAGGTGGCTGGAGACTTGACGTTGCAGACGAGCTTCCTAACGAGTTCCTCGATAAGCTCAGAGAAATCGCAAAGGAGACAAATCCCGATTCTGTCATTATCGGCGAGGTCTGGGAGAATGCCGTAGATAAAATATCCTATGGCAAGAGAAGAAGATATTTTGGCGGACGACAGCTTGACAGCGTTATGAATTATCCTGTCAAGGGCGCTGTCGTTGAGTATTTGAAGCACGGCGATGCGTCGATCCTTGCGGATACTCTGACCGAGATATATTCGCTTTATCCCGACTGTGTATGCCATACGCTTATGAACGTGCTCGGTACACACGATACCGAGAGAATACTTACTGTTCTCGGTGTTATCTGCGATGAAACACTGAATGGTGATCTTGCTGAAAACTCGGAACTTGCGGTTCGCAAAATGACGAAAAAGCAAAGACGCGCAGCGAAGGATCTGCTTTTAATGGCGGCTGTTATACAGTTCACTGTGTTTGGTGTTCCGTCTGTCTTTTACGGAGACGAGATAGGCCTTGAGGGATATCACGATCCCTTCTGCAGAATGCCGTATCCGTGGGGCAGAGAGGACAAAGAGCTTCTTCGCTTCTACAGACGCCTCGGAGAGATAAGAAAGCTCGGTGTGTTTGCTTGCGGAGACTTTAAGATAGAGCGAGTAGATGGCGGATTTATCGCGTATTCCCGCTTTACCGAAAAGGAAAAGATTACGGTGCTTGTAAACCGCGGTGATCGTGACGTAAGCTATAAGGCAAAGGGTACGGCGAAAGAGCTTATCTCTGGCGAGATCTTTGGCGGCGTAGTTAAAGCAAATACCGCCCTTATCATAAAAGAGTAATATATCGGAGGAAAAAGAGTTGGGCATTTTTAAAAGATTTACCAAAGCTAAAGACCCCGATAGCAAAAGATACAGAAGAGAGATGGCAGAGCGCATCTGCGGTCAGCACATAAAATACGTTACCGAGAGAATAGACGACGTTGAGACGATCATCGGCAAAAATGGCGGTCTCAATATCCGTAACGATGAGTTTATCGTTTATGCTTCAGCTGACGTTATCTTCCGTTGCAACGTGGACGACCTGCGTGCCAGCGAGCTGCTCTCAAAGGACGGCGTTGTACTTACAGGACCTGATCTTGAGCATGGTGGGGTAGAGCGTACCATAATTGCTTTTTACGTGTATTACAGAAAATAACATAAAAACCGATACGGAAAGTCCGTATCGGTTTTTGTTTATGAGTTGAATTGCTTTAAATATTTTGCCACCGAGCGAGACATCTCGACAGAGAACTCGGAGTTGTATTTTCTGTCACAGAATGCTTTCATATAGTCAAGATATGGCTTTTTATCTGTGCGGATAGAGAATAGCTCGCAAAGCTCGTCAGCGTCCATTTCACGGTAAAAGTTCTCGTGGACTATATGCTTCATATCCGCGCGGCGCGGCTTTTGACGTTCCTTTTGCTGCTCGGTGGGATATCCAAACACGAGCATTGCCGCAGGAAAAACGTACTCAGGGAGATTTAAGAGAGCGCACTGTTCTTCACAGTTTTCCATAATATCTCCGATATAGCAAGAGCCGATGCCGAGACTCTCTGCCGCTGTAACGGCATTCTGCGCCGCGATATTGGCATCGCTTATTGCAAGGAAGAGATCTCCAACGGCAGGGAGACGAGGCTCGCAAGCCGCAAAACGAAATGCATCATACCACTTTTTACAGTCGGCGCAGAATATAAGTATCATTTTCGCACTTGCGATAAAGGGCTGGTTGTCACAGGTCTCTACAAGGCGCTCCTTGATGCGCTGATCCGTGACGTCTATTATCGTATAAAGCTGCTGATTTCCCGCCGTAGGCGCTTGACAGGCGGCATTTATAATGGCGTCTTTTTCCTCTTTCGTGATATCACGGTCAAGGAATACGCGAACAGATTTTCTCTCATTCAACTGTTTTATGGTTTCGTTCATAGAAAGCTCCTATAGAATATTCGTTACATTTATTATATCTTACGAGCGGTATGTTGTCAAGAGAGCGGAAAATCAAAAAGCCGATGCGGAGATCCGCATCTCCTTTTTATTTTTACGGTTTATCAGTTTTTAGCTTTCTTATTTACGATCGCTCTGATAACGAAGAGTGTTGCTACTGTAAGCACTATACCAACGGGGAGTGCGATCCAAGCTACCGGTACGAATCCTGCAAAGAGGAACATTACAAAGGAAAGCCCAGCTACGGTTATAGCATATGGAAGCTGTGTCGATATGTGGTCGATGTGGTTACACTGAGCACCTGCGGAGGACATGATCGATGTATCAGAGATGGGAGAGCAGTGGTCGCCGCAAACCGCACCTGCAAGACAAGCTGAGATGCCAACGAAGAGCAGGGGATCTGTTGGTGCTGTAAATATACTGGTAACGATTGGAATAAGTATTCCAAATGTTCCCCAAGATGTTCCTGTTGCAAAGGAGATAAAGCAAGCTACGAGGAATATAACTGCGGGGAGGAATGCTGTGAGATTGCTTGCGCTGTCCATTATCGAGGTTACGAACACGTCGCTTCCAAGAAGGTTTGTGGTGTTCTTAAGAGAATTTGCAAATGTAAGAATGAGTATAGCGGGTACCATTGCGATAAAGCCCTGAGGAATAGCACCCATAGCGCCCTCAAGTCCGAGGTGACCGCGGCAGATGAGGTAAGCGATGATGACTATCAGGGCGATAAGTCCGCCCCAAGGCAAGCCAATGTAAGCGTTTGTATTACTAAATGCGCCAACAAAGTTGTGGAAGTGGTCGCTATCTGCGGTGAAGAATCCGCCAACGTACATAAGTGCAAAAATGCAAACGATGATGAGAACTAGTATCGGGATGAGAATGTCGAGCACGGAGCCGCGAGTGTTTTCTTCTTTTTCTTCCTTTGCGGTATTGAGAACGCCCAAATCACCGCTCTGAGCCTTGATCTCAAACTTTGACATTTTACCGTAGTCAAAGCCCATAAATGCAAGTGTAACGATGAATACGAGCGTGAGGAGTGAATAGAAGTTAAAGGGGATAGCGCGAACAAAAAGTTCAAGTACGCCCATTTCCTCAGCGATAGGAGTACCCTCAACGTTTCCTGCAACTGCAGCAGCCCAAGAGGAGATGGGAGCTATCATACAAACTGGAGCCGCTGTAGCATCTATAATGTATGCAAGCTTTGCGCGGGATATCTTCTTGGCATCGGTAACGGGAGACATTACAGAGCCGACTGTGAGACAGTTGAAATAGTCGTCGATAAAGATAAGGACACCGAGAGCAAAGGTCGCGAGTATAGCACCGAGCTTTGTTTTGATATGTGTTTCAGCCCAGCGTCCAAATGCTTCAGCTGCGCCGGTGCGATTGATGAGCGCAACGATTATACCAAGCTCAACGAGAAATATGAAGATACCTGCATTATCAGCAACCGCTGTGATAAGACCATCACCCACGGTAATATCCAAAGTTCCCGCGAACGAGAAGTTTGATGCGAGCAAAGCACCCGAGAGGATTCCTATAAAGAGTGAGCTGTAAACCTCTTTAGTGATAAGAGCAAGTCCGATTGCGATGATCGGGGGGAAGAGTGACCAAGCAGAGCCGATAACAGCCTCACCTGCTGTGATTTTCGCAACTGCGAGAAGCGCGATAATTACGACTGCGGCAACAAGCAAGGTTATTTTTTTAGCCTTTGACATAAATGCCTCCATAAAAGTTTTTTATAAACTATATTTTACCACACATTTCTTGTGATTTCAAGGCTTTTCGACAAAAAAGATAAAAACAGGCGGCTCACCTCATGCGAGGTGAGCCGCTGTATTTCCGCTTTAATTATTTCTAATTAGTTGAGCTCTGCGAAGTACTTGATTGTACGAACCATCTGGCTTGTGTAGGAGTTCTCGTTGTCGTACCAAGAAACTACCTGAACCTGGTATGTGTCGTCATCGATCTTTGCAACCATTGTCTGAGTTGCATCGAAGAGAGAACCGTAACGGATTCCGATAACGTCAGAGGAAACGATATCATCGGTGTTGTAGCCGAAGGACTCGTTGGAAGCAGCCTTCATAGCAGCGTTGATGCCGTCCTTTGTGATGTCCTGACCCTTAACAACTGCAACGAGGATTGTTGTAGAACCTGTGCAGGTGGGAACTCTCTGAGCAGAGCCGATGAGCTTGCCGTTGAGCTCGGGGATAACAAG
>JAZOLL010000047.1:0-65084 GCA_045653105.1 Eubacteriales bacterium | reverse complement strand
CAAGTTTGATAGGTCGGAGGTGTAAGCACAGTAATGTGTTCAGCTGACCGATACTAATAGACCGAGGGCTTGAACTTAAACAGTTCAAACAATACAAAATCTTGAGTTTCGTTCTTACATCAATTTATCTTTGTTCGGTTTTCAAAGGTCACTTAGAATTGATAAAGCAAAAAAGAGCACGAGCATTTTGCCCGTGTTCTTTTTTATTTTTGTTGTGGAATAGAAATTTATGATCTATATCAATCTACTTGCAAAAAAAATTCAGTTGTGATATAATACAACTATAAATTGACAGGTGGTGATTTTTGTGACTGTAGATGCTATTATTTTTGATAAAGACGGAACTCTTATTGATTTTGATGCTTTTTGGGTATCGGTATCTTGTAAGGCAATCGAAAGAGTGCTTGAGGCGTTTGCGATGAAGCCTAACCTTCTTCCGGAAATATTGGAGGCGTTTGGTGTTCGTGATGGAGTTACTGATATAAACGGTGTGCTTTGCAAAGGAACGTACGAACAGATGGGAGAAATCGTTTATACCATTCTTAAGAATCACGGATGTGTGTGTTCCTGCGACGATGTTGTAACCACCGTGATTTCAGCTTATAATAAAAATGCAGATGCAGGCGAGATAAGGCCTACCTGTGTAAATCTTGAAGAAGTTTTGTATGACTTTAAAGCTCAGGGAAAAAAACTTGCGGTAGTAACTACTGATAATGCACATATTACGCGAAAGTGTTTAAGCGCGCTTGGAATAGAAAATCTGTTCGAGAGAATATATACCGATGACGGAGAATATCCAACAAAGCCGGATCCCTCTTGTGTATTTAATTTCTGCGAACTTGTCGGTGTAGAAAAAGAGAGAGTGATTATGGTTGGCGACACATTGACGGATGTGCGATTTGCAAAAAACGCGGGCATCACATCGGTTGGACTTGCAAGGACAGAGGAGCAAAGGAATCTTCTTGCGATGAGTGCAGATATCGTTATATCCGATATATCTCAGCTTCGTGAGTTGATCAAATAAGGAAAACGTATGCTTACAGGAATTTTTGCCGGGGTAACCTGGGCACTAGAAACAGTCATTATTGGTATCGCGCTTGCAATGAATCCCATGACAGCTTCTTCGCATATCATATTTTTAGCTCCGTTCATCGCAACTTTTCTACACGATGCTGCATCGTCCATCTTTATGCTGATATACAATGCAGTCAGAGGAAAGCTTGGAGAACTTGGGCGAGTTTTTAAAAATTCTAACTTCAAATGGCTGATTATGGCTTCGGTGATTGGCGGTCCGATGGGTATGACAGGATATATGATGGCAGTTAAATATATGGGCGCATCAGTTGGAGCGGTCGCAAGTGCGGTATATCCCGCTATTGGTACGGCGCTTGCATGTATTTTTCTCAAGGAAAAAGTAAGATGGTATCAGTGGATATTTCTTGTCTTTACCCTTCTTGGTGTATACGGTCTTAGCTATTCGCCCTCTATTGAGTTTCAAAACTTTTGGCTTGGCTTGCTTGGTGCGTTGATGTGTGCGTTTGGCTGGGGCATCGAGGCAGTGATACTCGCAAAATGCTTAAAGGACGGCAGTATAAAAGATGAGTATGCGCTGAACATAAGGCAGGCTGTATCTGCGTTGGTGTACGGTATTATCCTTTTACCTGTGCTTGGCGCTTGGAAAACAATGGGTGTTATGTTTTCACAGGCCTCTGTGGGTATGGTCTTTGCAACGATATCTTTCGCGGCATTTTTTGCAACATTATCATATTTGCTTTATTACAGAACTATAGGTAACCTGGGTGCGGCTAAAGCGATGGCACTCAATATTACATATACCGCATGGGCAATAGTATTTACAGTCATCATTCTTAAGGATACGAGCGTACTTAATCCATTAACGCTTATATGCGCGGGAGTGATCGTGGTGTGTGGAATACTTGCGGCTACAGATTTAAAATCTTTATTTACTCAAACCAATAATGTAGCGGTGGACACATCCGATATCAAAAAATAAAAAGACTATTATAAAACAATATATCCCCTTAGAGTAGACTCAAAAAATCGAGCTTCTACTCTAAGGGGATTTTATAATGCTTTTATTTATAAATTCTCATTGTTGAGTGCTTCGGTATCCGTTTCTTCTGTTGTTTCTTTGGGAATCTTTTTTATCTCAAGCAGGGAAACTCTGTTAACGTCCATATCCGAGACGGTGATAATCAGCTTTTCAAATTCAAAGCTATCTCCGATATCGGGGATCTTTTCGAGCTGTTCAGATGCCCAACCGCCGACTGATATCGCCTGCGATTCAGCTTCGATGTCAAACTCTTCGCAAAAGTCCTCAAAATTCATCATTCCATCAACGTGGAATGTGTTTTCATCAATCTCCTTGAGCTCCTCTACGATCTCGTCGTGCTCGTCCCAAATATCTCCAACGAGCTCTTCAAGAATGTCCTCCATAGTGACCATACCGTAGGTTCCGCCGTACTCGTCGAGAACTATGGCAACGTGGGATTTTGCTTTTTGGAGCTTTCTTAAAAGATCGTCGATCTTTTCATTCTTGAGTATGAATATAGGGGGAGTCATTATATCTTTTATAGATTTGCGAGTTATTGCGGTCTCAAAGTAGAAATCCTTGAGGTGGATAACACCGATGATCTTGTCGATAGTGTCCTCGTAGACAAGAAGTCGGGAGAATTTTGAGCTTGAGAAGACGCGTGCGATCTCTTTCTTGTCAGCATCAATAGAAACCGCTTCAAGATCGACTCTGTGGGTGAGAATATCCTCGGCACTGAGCTCAGAGAATTCAATAGCATTATGTAAAAGCTCGCTTTCATCCTCGTCAATAACGCCTTCTTGCTCGACCTCATCAACTATCATAAGGAGCTCTTCCTGTGACATTGTAGGTTCTTCTTCTGTCTTGAAAAGCTTTGCAATCAGCTTTTTAATGAGGGAGAGAACAAAGGATATCGGAGAGAAAAGGTATATAAGAGCATTGATTATAGGTGCAGAGAAGAGTGCGAATGATTCAGGGGCATCCTTTGCGATACTCTTTGGGCATACTTCACCAAATATAAGCACAGCTATTGTGATAACTGCAGTTGACACGGTTGCACCTATATCGCCCATAAGTCCAACAAAAAGCATAGTTCCAAGTGATGCAATAGCGATATTTACGAGGTTGTTACCGATAAGTATCGTCGATATGAGCTTGTCATAATCCTCGGAAAGTCTGAGTGCCAGGCGCGCCTTTTTGCTCTTTTCCGCGAGCAGCTTAAGTCTTGTTTTACTTGCTGCGAGGAAAGCTGTCTCGGTTGCCGAAAAATAGGCTGACATAAGAAGAAGTATCGCTATTATCGCGATATATAAGGGAACGTTCATGGTGTTTTTTATTACTCCTTAAAATAAATATAAGCACAAAAAGGTATATCCGAAAAATCTCCGGATATACCTTAAATTACGTTATTGGAATGTATTTGCGTTGCGGTTATTACCGTCGCAACTGTCTGTGTCCATTAGTAGTATGTGCCTCCACTAAAATATGATTTAATATATTATACACTATGGATCGAAAAAAATCAAGAGTTTTTGCGATTTTTCTTTTTTAATAATTTAATCTTCAAGCTTCATATATCCGTCCTTGACGAGTCCTATCTTTCTGAGTATCTCATTAAAAACAAACGAGAGGATAGCAGGAAGGATGAAGCAGATAAGCGCGAGACCGATCCAGTGAAGAGAAGTGACCTCACCGGGGTATCCGTTTTCGGGGGAGATCCAACCGAGTATAATACCGATAGGACCGAGAAGACCGCAAGTACCCATACCCGAGTTGATAGCTGCTCCATACATACGAAGATTGAAAACGCAGACAGCGAGCGGTCCGGTTATCGCGGACGCAAGGGTCGGAGCAATCCATATTTGGGGGTGCTTGATTATGTTGGGCATCTGGAGCATACTTGTACCGATACCCTGAGAGAGAAGACCGTTCCAACGGTTTTCTCTGAAGCTGATAACGGCAAAGCCGACCATCTGCGCGCAACATCCCGCAACAGCTGCAGCACCCGCAATTGCAAGACCTTCAGTGCCACTGGTCAGCGCGCTTCCCGTGAGAGCAAGACCTGCGCAGATAGCCGCGCTGGAGATGGGAAGTGTGAGACATACACCAATAACTACAGATACGATGATTCCTGTTATCATAGGTGCCTGTACAGCCGCCCAGCTGATGAGGTTGCTTATGTATCCGACAAGTGTTCCGATGTGGGGGGCGATAAGAATCGAGCAAACTCCGCCGACAAATACAGTTACGAAGGGAGTTACGATTATATCGACCTTGGTTTTCTTGGAGACGAGCATACCGATCTCGACAGCGATTATTGCAATAAAGAATACCGCGAGAGGTCCTCCTGCCGCACCGAGAGTGTTTGCCGCGTGACCTACAGCCGCCGCAGAGAAGATAACAAGGGGGTGAGCCTTGAGCGAGTAAGCAATAGCCGCAGCCATTGTAGCTCCTGCCATTGCCTGAGCATATGCGCCGATGGTAGCCATAAATTCGAGGTGGGGGATCATACCGATCGCTTTGAAGATAGTACCGATAAGAAGAGATGCAAAGAGACCGAGAGCCATAGCCCCCATGGCGTCAATAAAATAACGCTTCAAATACTTTTTTACTGTTTTCATAAGAATTCCTCTTTTGTAGTATGATTTTATTTGAATAAAGTATATCATAAAGCGTTATCGATTTCAAGTTCAAACATTGACATATTTTTCACACAAATATTGACAAGCTTTTGTCAATATGACAAAAAACGATACGGCGCACAAGTATGTGCGCCGTATTTTACGATCATTTTGTAAATTTCAATATGTGATTTGTTATTTTTTGAGGATCGCTTGGAACTCCGTGTGGATGGTGTCCCTCGCCCTCTCTTGGGATAAGTATTAGCAGCTCGGGCGTGTTTGTATATTTTTCCTCCATAAGCTGTCCGTTTTCGTGATAGGGAACAACAAGATCATTCGTGCCGTAGGACATAATTACCGGTATATTGTGTGATATCAGAGTGTTTGTGCGGTTGAGGGGATGAGGCTCAAATGAGAGCAGATCCGCTCTTGTAACTCCGGGGTATGCCACGACAAACTCACGCGCCCACACACGTTCGGTGTGGTCGTTTTTGAGTTTTCCGGGATAGCTGCAAAAGTTCAACACCGGTGCATCGATAAACATACAAACAACGCACTCGGGATGATATCCCGCAAAGTTGACTGCGTGCGCGCCGCCACAGCTCATTCCAACAGGCACACATTTGTCACGAAGAGAGTATTCCTCACTCAAAAACTTAACAAATCTTGCCTTTGTGTCGCAGTCTTCTTTGGTAGCGAAACGCGTTACGTTATCTACCCAGGCAATGTGAAAGCCTTGCTTTAAAAGCTCGATCTCTTCCTCGGGAAAAGCGTCCCAATATTCTGTTTTGAGCGCCCAGTTTTTCTTTTTGTCGGGGGCGTTGGGGAATACGATTATAGCATCGTGTCCCTCAAACTTGAAACTTTCTGATTTAAAGCCGTGCCAAAATTCCATTTTTCTTTCCTCCTTGGCTTAAAGCACTAAATAAAGTCCGCAAAGCGCGGCGGTTATAGAGGTGATGCCTATGACAGCGCCGTACTTTACAAATCTTGAAAAGGTTATCCTGATGCCGTTTTTTCTCAAAAGATTAGACCACATAATGCCTGCAAGCGCGCCTACAGGTGTTAAAAAAGCGCCGATGTTTGAGCCGATGACCGTCGCATAAACTCCGCCAATGCTTACGGGAGATGCCGAGGTGAGTATCTTTGAGAAAAGAACGCTCATAGGTATATTGTTTACTATGTTAGCGGAGATGAACGAGAGATATCCGTATGTGAAAATGTTGGGGTAAGGCTTGAGAAGTGTTTCAATAGCGCTTGTTATTCCGCTATTTTCAAGAGATAAAACTATGATAAACATTCCCGTTATAAACGGGATTATCTCAAAAGGCATACCCATAAGTCCCTTTGTGAGAGGTGTGAATTTTTTCTTTCTTACGATCAGGCAAATCGCTACACAGAATATCTCGGAGAGGGCGGTCACAAGGGATATTATCCACATTTCAAGCAAGAGATACTGAGAGATCGCCAAAGCCACGACACACACAAGCAGGTGGATAAGCGATATGAGCATAACGGGCTTGTCGTTTATCTCTCCGTGCTCTTCGCACTCCTGCATAGGTCGGCTCAGCTTTTTTCTAAAGAGTAAAAGCATTACCAAAAGCGAGGAAATACCCGCCAAAACTGTAGGGAGAAGCATTACCTTGAGGTAAGGCATAAAGCCTATTTCAAACGCGCTGCATATATATATGTTTGTCGGATTTCCAATTATCAACAAAAGACTCCATGTGTTTGCCGCAACAAATTCCATGATCAGATAGGGAAGCGCTTTTACCTTTGCGGATTTACAAAAGTGACATATAAAGGGGGTAAAGGTGAGAATGATTATGTCATTTGAGGTAAATACGGTCAATATAGAAATTACAACGTAAAAGGAGATAAAGATCAAAAACTGGTTTCCGCCTGTCTTTTTAAGCACGGCGCTTGATATGTAGGAAAAGAATCCTGTCTGCTCAAGCACGAGTGAGAATGTAGTCATAGACAGAAACAATACAAGTATTTTCAGCGGATTTACAGATGTGTTTTCCGAGAAAGCAGAGACTATCTGAGAAAATCTTATCCTTCCCATAAGCGTTAGGATAATAGCGCCTATTATCGGTATAAAGGAATAAATTTTTATGGTGTGTCCCTTAAATATCACGGATGGATAAAAGAGTATGCTTATTATAAATATAGCAATTATTACAAGTGAAATTAAAAGAGTAACAAGCATAAAAGGAGGTCCTTTTTTGGTTTTATTAAATGTCTAAAAGATTATACACCCGAGAAATAAAAAAGTCAATATAAAAATTGCCGTATAACTTGCAAAAATCGAAAAAATGTGATACAATTACGAAAGAGTAGTACAAGAGAGAAGTCTGCTCTAACCAAGACACGTTGCAAAGGAGAATTATATGTCTGAATTTTTGGCATCCATTCCGCCGATACTTGTCTGTTTTATCGTTTGCGCGGCAAAGATAATCGAGATAACGATACAGTCTCTCAAGACCTGTATGATGGTCAAGGGACAGAAGATGAAAGCGGCAGGGCTTGGATTTATCGAATGTGTAATATGGGGGCTTGCTATCTCCACTATAATCGGAACACTTGGAGACAATTATCTGCTTCTGCTTTTCTACGCGGTAGGATACGCAACCGGACTTTTCCTCGGTTCGACTATCGAGGGAAAGATAGCGCTCGGCACTTCCAATCTTCAGCTTATAGCTAACGATGAGAATACCGAGAAGATAAAGGCTTATCTTAAAGAAAAGGGCAGAGGATACACGGTTTTCGACGGACAGGGCTCTGTCGATAAGATGAATATGATAATTATCATCCTTCCGCGACGCGAGGCAGGAAAGCTTTTAAAAGAGATAAGAAAGATCTGTGATAAAAAGGTATTTGTCGTAGCGTCCGAGGTCAGCAAATATGCCGGTGGCTACGGAATGATGAAATGATTATAAGGAGGCGCAAAATGTCTAATATTTGGCACGATATTTCACCCAAGAGAATAACACCTGAGGATTTTATCTGTGTTATAGAGATATCCAAAGGAAGCAAGAAAAAGTATGAGCTTGACAAGGAAACAGGCTTCATAATGCTTGACAGAATACTTTACACATCCACCCACTATCCCGCAAATTACGGATTTATCCCGCGCACCTTTGGTGACGACGGAGACCCGCTTGACGTTCTGCTTCTCTGCGCCGAGGCTATCGAGCCCATGACGCTTGTAAGAGCATATCCCATTGGTGTAATATCCATGGTGGATAACGGCAGACAGGACGAAAAGATAATCGCGATACCCTTCAACGATCCTAACTATAATCAGTATACGGATATCGACCAGCTACCCTCACACGTGTTTGATGAAATGAGACACTTCTTTAAGGTATATAAAAACCTTGAGAACAAGACTACAGCTGTAAACGAGGTAAGCCCCAGAGAGGTTGCGATAACTATCATAGAGACCGCCATCAATAGCTACATAGATACGTTTTGTAAATAAGAAAACAAAAACAACGGCAACGAAAGTTGCCGTTGTTTTTTATATCTTTTCTTCAGCTAAACGCCTTATAAAGCTTGTTATCTCGTTGCCAACGCTTATAAGCTCATCGACAAATTCGTTTGCGGTCATTCTGAGTATTCCCGAACGAACGGCGGAGAACTGCAGTAGTCTGTCTCCTGTTACAACCTTTATGTCGTAGTTTGGACCAAGCTCAAACATAAGTCGCTCAATAAATGCGTCTGCAGTCTGGTCCTCTTTTGTAAATACAACGCGGAAACCGTCTTTTTCAAAATCCGCACCATTTTGCTTTACAAGGTATGCGTCAAATACAAGGATCACTTCACATTTCGTGTAAGCGACGTAGTTTGCAAGGATATCCATAAGCGTCTCTCTCGCCTTTTCAAGCGAAAAGTCCGCTAGTTCTTTGAGCTCATCCCAAGCGTATATGAGGTTGTATCCGTCTATTATAACAGAATTTTTTCTAGATGCTTGTGGCTTTATCTTTTTCTGCTTTGTCTCGGATGCCGCCGCGTTTCGCTTAGGCTCGCTGTATACTCTCCTCGATATCGGACCGAATTCACGGAGCATCAAGGCTTCAAGCTCCTCGGCGGATACGTTATATTTTTTGCTGAGCCTTGAAACAGAGGGAATAGTTGAATCCGATGACATCTTTTTCGGCTCGTAGGATATGTGCTTGTAGTCCTCGACCTCACTCCAACGCACAACAAATCCCGCTCCGTGAGCGCAGAATACCGAGTGCGGGGGATTTTCAAGATCTGCTTCAGGATCATAGGCCGAAGCTGCTATGATCTCGTCTTGGTTGTGGCAGGGATAATATCCGTCAAAGCTACAAGCGAGCGTGCCTTCTCCATGTGTGAATGATATCACTTCGCGAGAGTAATCCCAGATTGTCGCCACTGGCGCTTTTCCAACTATGACTGCGCTTTTTTCATCGGAATGAGTTATCTCAAACTCCGCGCTTCTGCATTCAAGATCAGAGAGCGCTCTGCCAACGGCAAAGCTTGGAATGTTAAGTGCAAATTTATAGTATGGCTCAAGGAGTGTGCACTCTGCGCGCATAAGTCCGTGACGAACCGCGCGAAGCGTCGCCTCTCTGAAGTCGCCACCCTCTGTGTGCTTGATATGTGCGCGACCCGCAACAAGCGTTATCTTGGTGTCTGTCAGCGGTGCACCGATAAGAGTGCCACGATGATCCTTTTCGTAAAGGTGAGATAGCACAAGCCTTTGCCAGTTTACAGCAAGCTCGTCCTCTGGCACGTCGGAATCGAATATAAGCCCCGTTCCTCTCGGTTGCGGCTCAATTACAAGCTGCACTTCGGCATAGTGGCGAAGCGGCTCAAAATGTCCTATGCCAAGCGCCCGTTTGGATGCTTTTTCCTTGTAGAGAATGCTTCCGTTCTCAAAGGACACCTCCATGCCGAAGCGCTCGGATATCATATGTTTTAAAAGATCTGTCTGCACGTCGCCCATAAGGCTGACCTCAACAGAGGATGCCTCGTTATTCCAACGAACGTGGAAAGACGGCTCTTCCTCCTCAAGCTCGCGTAGCTTTGGATAGCAGAGTCTGGGATCTGCGGTGGCGGGGAACTTTACCGTATAGGTAAGTACAGGTACAAGAAGCGGTGCACTCGCGTTTTCCTCATTTTCAAGACCTTGTCCCACGTATGTCGCAGAGAGACCTACGACAGCGCATATCTCACCTGCCGTGACCTTGTCGGTCTGTTCGAATTTGTCGCCCGAATAAAGGCGTATCTGTGATACCTTTTCACGGTATATTTTGTCATCAGAGGAGAGATAGGATATCTCGTCTCTCACACAGAGCGAGCCCGATGTCAGCTTCATATAAGTAAGCCTTGTAGAGCCCGCCTTTGCGATCTTGTATATCTTCGCGCCAAAGGGCTCGGTGGGATATACGGGGGAGAGGGTGTATCTGTCTATAGCGTCAAGCATAAAGTCTATACCCTCAAGTCGCAGAGCAGAGCCGAAAAAGCAAGGAAAGAGCTCGCGCCTTGCGACAAGCTCGGCAATCTCCCAGTCTTCTATCGGAGTGTCGGACGCAAAAGCATCAAGAAAATCCTCGTTTACTGCCGCCAAGCGTTCGTCAAGCTCGGATTTTGTCTGAAGTTCCAAAAAAGCTGCGCACTTGTCCGAGAGCTCGCTTTTTACCTCGGCCTCAAGTTCTTCCTTGAGCTTTATCGCAATGTCGGTCTTGTTGATGAAAACAAAGGTAGGTACTCGGTAAAAATCAAGCAACTGCCAAAGCGTTCTCGTGTGATTTTGAACTCCGTCAGAGCCACTTATAACGAGTATCGCATAGTCAAGAAGTGAGAGTGTTCTCTCGGTCTCTGGGGAAAAATCAACGTGTCCGGGGGTGTCGAGTAAGATAATGTCCGTATCCTTTGCAGAGAATCTCGCCTGCTTTGAGAATATGGTGATACCGCGCTCGCGCTCAAGTGAGTTTGTGTCAAGATAAGTATTTTTGTGGTCAACGCGACCAAGCGTTCTGATCCTTCCCGCTTGGTAGAGCAACGCCTCAGAGAGGGTCGTTTTTCCCGCGTCAACGTGAGCAAGTATGCCGATAGTCAGCTTTTTTTTCATTTGAAACTTGCTCCTTTCAGAAAGATCAAAACGCTTGGTAGTTTTGTTTGTGATATTTTTACTTTAATTCCTCAAAGTCAGATGCTCCGTGCTTGCAAAGCGGACAGATGAAGTCCTCGGGGAGCTCTTCGCCCTCGTAAACGTATCCGCAGATCTTGCAAACATAACCTTTTTTACCCTTTGCCTCGGGTTTCGGTTTTACGTTGTTCTGATAATAGGTGTACGTCATAGTTTCCTTGTCCGTCAGCACTCTTGCCTCTGTTATCGAGCAGATAAACATTCCGTGAGTGTCGAGATCAACGTACTGCTCAACCTTGAGAGACATAAAGGAGTTGATATAACGGGGAAGGAATACAAGTCCGTTGTCAGAGCGAAGAGGTGTGCACTCGGCAAACTTGTTGATGTTTCTTCCACTCTGGAATCCAAAATGCTTGAACACGTCAAAGGGCGCGTCGGTAGAGAGACAGTTAATATTCATAATACCCGACTGCTTTATAACGTGGTGAGAATAGTTGGTCTTGTTTATAGTTACAGCAAGGCGGTTAGGTGTATTTGTGACCTGAGTTACCGTGTTTACGATAAGTCCGTTGTCCTTTTTGCCGTCGTTTGAGGTTATGACGTAGAGACCGTATCCGATGTTAAAGAGAGCGGAGAGGTCGTTCTTGTCAGCAGTGTCATCTCTCTGCGCGAGATACTCGCGGCAAAGCTCATTTGCCATATCGTCAAGCTGCTTTGAGGAGTCCGCGTTCAGCGCAGAAAGGATCTTTACAGATGTGTCTGTGAAGGTGAGATTCTTACACTTTGATAGGAGCTCTGTCATCACCTTTGCCGCCATAGGTGCCCAGCTTCCGTTTTCAACGAGAGCTACGGTGCGATTCGAGAAGTTTCTCTCTGTGAGATGGTTTATAAACTCTCTCATAAAGGGGAATATGTCGGCATTGTAGGTGGTGGTAGCCAAAACGAGCTTGCTGTATCTGAAAGCATCACTCACAGCCTTTGACATGTCGCATCTTGCAAGGTCGTAAACCACGACAGTGGGAGCTCCGTTTGCCTTTAGCTTTTCAGCAAGGAGAGAGACAGCCTTCTTGGTGTTTCCGTAAACGGATGTGTAGGCGATAACAATGCCTTCGTCCTCGGGCTGATAGCTCGACCAAGTGTTGTAGAGGTTTATATAGTGTCCAAGATTTTCGTGAAGAACAGGACCGTGGAGAGGGCAGATATATTCGATGTCGAGTGTCGCCGCTTTTTTTAGCAGAGCCTGTACCTGCGTGCCGTATTTTCCAACGATACCGATAAAGTATCTGCGGGATTCATCATCCCAAGGCTCGTTTGTATCGGGTGTGCCGAATTTACCGAATCCGTCGGCAGAGAAGAGTACCTTGTCCTTGCTGTCGTAGGATACTACGACCTCAGGCCAGTGCACCATGGGCGCTGTCACGAATGTGAGTGTGTGCTTGCCAAGTGTGAGTGTGCTGCCCTCACCGACGACTACACGGCGATCTGAAAAGTCCTCTCCGAAAAAGTTGTTCATCATAGTAAACGCCTTTGCGGAAGCAACTATTTTTGCATTAGGATATGCCTTTGCAAAGTTTGCTATATTCGCGGAGTGATCGGGCTCCATATGGTGAACTACCAGGTAGTCGGGAGACTTGCCGTTAAGAAGGTTCTGAATGTTGTCGAGCCACTCGTGAGTGAATGCCGCGTCAACGGTGTCCATAACCGCTATCTTTTCGTCAAGTATGACGTAGGAGTTGTAGGATATTCCGTTCGGAACGAGATACTGTCCTTCAAAAAGGTCAACTTTTTTGTCGTTGACACCCACGTATTTTATATCTTTTGTAATGGTCATAATATTTCTCCTTTGTATAACTTTGATATTTTTAAACATCAAGCAAATTATAACACACATTTTTCCGTTTTGTCAATTGTTAATTACTTATAATGTTATAATAAAAATATTTACAATAAAATATTCAAATAACTGTTTACAAAAGGCAATAAATGTAGTAAAATGGAAACATATACAGGCAGATGATCTCGCTTGTGTATAATAAACTTTTTTGGAGTATATTATGTCTGAAATTAAGTACAAAAGAGTTCTTCTCAAGCTCTCGGGCGAGGCACTCGCAGCGGGTGGAGATGATATCCTCGATTTTGATTTTATCACTAAAATAGCAAATGTTTTAAAGCTTTGCGTAGCTGACGGAGTTGAGGTTGGAATAATCGTCGGTGCGGGTAATATCTGGAGAGGTAAGCAGGGCGGCGGTATGGATCGCGTAAGAGCTGACAGTATGGGCATGCTCGCAACCACTATCAACGCGCTCGCTCTTCAGGATACATTCCTTCAGTGCGGACTTGACACTGTTGTTATGACGGCTGTCGATATGAATAAATTTGCCGATCCTTACACCACACGCGGCGCGGACGAGGCGCTTCGCGCTGGAAAGATAGTTATCTTCGGTTGCGGACTTGGAGCACCTTATTTCTCTACCGATACAGCGGCAGTTCTCAGAGCGGCGGAGATCGGCGCTGATGTTGTTCTTATGGCAAAGAACATAGACGGAATATATAATGCAGATCCTCGCAAGGATCCTACAGCAGTCAAGTATGATGAGATAACATATCATCAAATCATAAAGGACGAGCTTGGGGCACTGGACCTCACGGCGGCGACATTCTGTATGGACAATGACATAAAGGCATATGCGTTTGAACTCAAAGATCCAATGAATATATACCGTGTTATAAACGGTGAGCGCATCGGAACTGAAATGCACAGATAAGAAATTAAAAATATCAAATACATTTACATTACAAGGAGAAGAGTTATGAAGCTTAACACTAAGGACTTTGAAGAGAGAATGGGTAAAGCGATAGTCGCTTACGAGCAGAACATCGGTACGATCAGAGCAGGACATGCGAGCACTGCAGTCCTTTCTAAGATCAATTTTGAATATTGGGGAAGCCCCACACCTCTTATGACTATGGCAGACGTAAGAGTAGCAGACAGTAAGACCGTTACAATTACTCCTTTTGACGGAACAACACTCAAGGCTATGGAAAAGGCGATTCTTGCATCCGATCTTGGAATCACTCCTACAAATGACGGTAAGATGATAAGACTCGTTTTCCCCCAGCCTACAGAGGAGCGCAGAAGAGAGCTTGTTAAGCAGGTTCAGAAGATGGCTGAGGATGGCAAGGTTGCTATCAGAAACATCAGAAGAGACGCTAACGATCTTTGCAAGAAGTTGAAGAAGGACGGTGAGATGACAGAGGACGAGCAGAAGGCATCTGAAAAGAGCGTTCAGGATCTCACAGATAAGTTTATCAAAGAAATAGACGCTATCACTGCGAAAAAAGAGAAAGAAATCATGCAGATATAAGGCTTTTTGCTGACCGGGCGGCCGATGACCGCCCGGATCTGTTTTAGGAGGGATATCGATGTCTAAAAAGGATATCGTGTCGAGTGTCGATGCTGCAGCTAAGCCACGACATATCGGTTTTATTATGGACGGAAACGGCAGATGGGCAAAAAAACGCGGAATGCCCAGAGAATACGGACACCGCTTTGGTGCAGACACCTTCAGAAAGATAATGAAGTACTGCGGTAAGCTCGGTCTTGAGGCTGCCACATTTTACGTCTTTTCTACAGAAAACTGGAAAAGACCTCAAAGGGAGGTCGATTCTATCATGAAGCTTCTTGACAAGTACCTCGATGAGTGCCGTGAAAAAATGTCTGAGTACGATCTCAGATTTATATTCCTTGGCGACAAGTCGGCATTTGACGAAAAAATGCGCACCAAGATGCTGGAAATAGAAGAGAGCTCCGCAAAAAACAAGACAATCGTCAACTTGGCTATCAATTACGGTTCAAGAGACGAGATCGCTATGGCGGTCAACAAGCTCATATCCGAGGGAGCGACTAAGGTGAGCGAGGCGGATATCAGCCGCTCGCTTTACACAAAGGATTCTCCCGAGCTCGATCTGGTTATAAGAACGGGCGGAGATATGAGAATATCAAACTTTTTGCTTTGGCAGTCCGCTTATGCGGAGTTTTATTTTACAGACGTTCTTTGGCCTGATTTTTCCGAGGCAGACGTCGATGCCGCAATAGACAATTTTATGAACAGAAAGCGCCGATTTGGAGGCGTTTGATTAAGGTGATACAATGAAAACAAGGATATTAACTGCTATAGTTGCAATGGGCGTTTTGCTTCCGGTGCTTATATTCTCGGCAACACCCTTATTCCCGATAGCACTCTCTCTTGTGGCGGTGGTGTCTCTTTATGAGCTTTTTCACTGCGTAGGTGTAAAGGGACTTCATATTTCCTTACCGATATATCTTTCGGCGATCCTGCTCCTTTTCTTGGTAAGATATGCGGAAAACGGACAGAATTTTGCTGCTATAGCTTTTTCACTCGCATCGGTAATACTTCTTTATCTCTTTGCCGTATCTGTGCTCTCTCTCGGAAAGTTTTCCTTTGAGGCACTCGGTGTGATCTTTTCCGCGTCGCTGTATATAATTGCGGCATGCGCTACCTTGATATACGTCAGAGATATAGAGAGATTTGGTAAATATATTTATCTGTTGATATTCCTTGGTGCGTGGATAACCGATATTTTTGCATACTTTACAGGTGTATTTTTTGGAAAGCACAAGCTCATACCCGACGTAAGTCCTAAAAAGACGGTAGAGGGAAGTATTGGAGGCACAGTTTTCTGTGCGCTTTCCTTTGTCGCTTTCGGTGTGATAATGAATCGAATTTTTGGTATGAATGCAAACTTTTTGGTACTTGCCATCGGAGGGGTTTTAGTTGCCGTTATATCTCAGATCGGTGACCTTATAATGTCGGTGATAAAGCGTCATTACGGAATAAAGGATTTTGGTAAGCTTTTCCCCGGACACGGAGGTATGCTTGATAGATTCGACTCTATTTTGGCGGTCTCCTTGGGCATTGGCGTTATATGTATGCTTTCTTCGGTTCTGGGCATAAGTATTTTGTGAGGAATTTATGTCAGATATATCTAACAAAAGAATGATGATACTCGGTGTGAGCGGTTCTGTTGGCGAGCAGGCGCTTGACGTTGCCAGACGCAACAAGGTAAAGCTCACCGGTATCAGCGCAAGATCAAATGTAAAAAGAGCAGAAGAGGTTGCAAGAGAGTTTGGCGTTGAGTTCTGCGCTATGGCAGACGAGCACGCGGCTGCTGATCTTAAGGCAAGACTTGCCGATACCTCGGTAAAGGTGCTCTGCGGTGAGGAGGGCATCTGCGAGATGATAGGAAGTACGAAAAACGATGTCGTGCTTAACTCTATCATCGGTAAGGCAGGACTCATGCCGACACTTGCCGCTATAGATTCCGGCGCTCGCTTGGCGCTTGCTAACAAAGAGTCTCTCGTCGTCGCAGGTGAGATAGTTATGAGCCGCGCCAGAGAAAAGGGAGTGGATATCCTGCCTGTTGACAGTGAGCATAGCGCTATCTTCCAATGCCTCAAGGCGGGAGAGAAAAAGGAAGTAAAGAAGATACTTCTCACCGCATCGGGCGGACCGTTTTTCGGTTATACCGCGGAACAGCTTGCGGGAATAACCGTCGAGCAGGCTTTGGCTCATCCCACGTGGAAGATGGGGGCAAAGATAACTATAGACAGCGCGACCCTTATGATCAAGGGCTTTGAGGTCATAGAGGCGGTGCATCTTTTCGGTGTTGGCGCAGATAAGGTGCAGGTGGTAGTTCACCGCGAGAGTATAATTCACTCTATGGTGGAATATATTGATAACAGTGTCATCGCACAGCTTTCTGTTCCGGATATGAGACTTTGTGCACAGTATGCGCTCACGTATCCCGAAAGATGCGAGGCGGTCATTGACGAGCTTGACTTCACAAAGCTCACAAAACTCAGTTTTGCTACACCGGATACAGATACGTTCGCGCTTCTCAGATGCGCTACAGAGTGCATCGGTAAGGGCGGTGCGCTTCCCGCGGTACTCAACGCGGCAAACGAGGTCGCCGTTGCAGCTTTCCTTGATAGAAAGCTCTCGTTTTATGGTATTACAGAGAGCGTACTCCGTGTTGTGGATGAACTTTCAGCCGCTGCAGACGAGCACACACTCAATGGGATTCTCGAATATGATAAAGAGGCAAGAGAGAGAGCCGAGCGCATTATAACAAAGTGATATTTTCCCGAAGGGGTGATAAAAATAACTACACTACTTTATATACTGATAGCACTTTTCTTCTTTGGTATACTCATATTTATACACGAGGGCGGACATTTTCTTTCTGCCCGACTTTGCGGAGTTGATGTCAAAGAGTTTTCGATAGGTATGGGACCCCAGCTCATATCAAAAACATCTAAAAAGACAAAAACCAAATACGGACTTAGACTTCTTCCGATAGGTGGCTTTGTCAGTATGGACGGTGAGGACGAGGATTCCGAAAATCCCAACGCGTTCTGTAACAAAAGTGTTCCGAAGAGAATGCTTATAGTTATCGCGGGCGCTGTGATAAACATTATCTTTGGATTTATCATAATGTTCGTTTTGGTGTTCTCGCAGAAAACGCTTATATCAAATACGATAGGCGCGTTTGACGAGAATGCAATGAGCCAGACAAAGCTTATGATAAACGATGAGATAGTCAAGGTAGATAACACCGCTGTCCATACGGGCAACGAGGTCGTTTATGAGATCATGAATAAGGGCGACGAGCCTGTTGATATTGTGGTCATAAGAAACGGTGAGAAAGTAACCGTTGAGGATGTTGTGTTTCCGAATGTGGTAGAGAGCGGGGTACCACTCGGTCAGTGTGATTTCAAGCTTTACAGAGATAGCGAAACATTCCCCAACTATATGAAGCATGCATTTTGGCGCTCTATGTCAACTGTCAAGATGGTGTACGATTCGCTATTTAATCTTATCACCGGAAAGTATGGACTTCAGGCGGTCTCGGGTCCCGTTGGTGTGACCGAGGTGGTGGGGCAGGCGGCAAGGAGCAGCTTCCCGACGCTGCTTTACGTTCTTTCTGTCATTTCTATAAATCTCGGTGTGTTCAATCTTCTTCCTTTTCCTGCGCTTGACGGAGGCAGATTTGTGTTCCTAGGAATAGAAGCGGTAAGAGGAAAGCCGATAAACAAAAAGATAGAGAGTTATGTGAATTTCGTTGGCATAATGATACTATTTGGATTTATGCTCCTTGTGACCTTCAAGGATGTGTTTGAACTTATATTCAGATAAATGGTAAAGGATCTTATGAAATATAACGACGTAAGAAGAAAAACAAAAAGAATAGAGATTGGAAATATAGCTATCGGCGGACATGAGCCGATAGCTATTCAGTCTATGACTAACACGGATACACAAGACAAAGCGGCAACGGTAGCGCAGGTGAAGTTACTTGCGGATAGGGGCTGCGATATCGTCAGAATAACCGTGCCGGATATAGAGGCGGCAGATACTATCCTTGCGATAAAGGAAAGCGGGATAGAGACACCTATCGTTGCGGATATTCACTTTGATTACAGGGTTGCGCTCAGATGCGCGGAGCTTGGGGTGGACAAGATAAGAATAAACCCCGGGAATATAGGAGACGAGGAAAGAGTGCGCGAGGTTTGTCGCGCTTGCAATGCCGCGAATATCCCGATAAGGATAGGGGTAAACGGTGGATCGCTTGAGAAGAACATTCTAGCGAAATACGGTGCGCCAACTCCCGAGGCTCTCTGCGAGAGCGCGATGTATCACGTGTCCTTGCTTGAAAAGTATGACTTTGACAATATAGTGATATCGATGAAGGCATCGAATCCTTATAATATGATAAAGGCAAACCGAATGCTAAGAGAGATGTGCGATTATCCCTTGCATCTCGGTGTTACAGAGGCGGGAAGCCGACATATCGGCGCGCTTAAAAGTGCTGTGGGTATAGGCTCGTTGCTTTGTGACGGAATAGGAGATACGATAAGAGTATCCCTTACGGACAATCCCGAATTTGAGGCAGACGCGGCAAAGGATATACTCAGAGCCGTTGGCATTGAAGGTCAGTGCGGCATGGATATCGTGAGCTGTCCTACCTGCGGCAGAACAAAGATAGACCTCATATCTCTTGTGAGAGAGTTTGAGGAGGCCGCAAAGAGTGAGGGGCTTATGGACAAGCCTATCAAGGTCGCGCTTATGGGTTGCGTTGTAAACGGACCCGGAGAGGCAAGAGAGGCTGACATAGGAATAGCAGGCGGTAAAGGCGAGGCTGTTCTTATAAAGCGCGGAGAGATTGTCAAAAAGATAGACGAAACCAAAATAGTAGATACCTTGATAGAGGAAATCAAGAAGTTATAACTATAATCTGAAAAGGAGAGGGCAAAGTGGCAGGAAAGACACTCAGAGAACTACTTTCAAAATACACACCGTCGGCAGAGCATGCCGAGATACTCGATATGGGCTCGAATGTCCTCTCGAGAGTAGATAAAGAAAAGAGAATACTTGAGGTGAGAGCGGAGTTTTCTCGCCTCGTTGATAAAGAATTACTTTATGACATAGAGCGTCGCGTAGCAGAGGTCTATGCGCTCAGATTTTTCAAGATACTCCCCAAGTATCCGAGCGAGCTCTTTACATACGATTACGTACCCGAGATACTCAAAGAGACAGAAAATGTAGGAACAGTGGCAAAGGGATTTTTCTCGGAATATACATATGAGCTCAAGGGAGACAAGCTTAGCATTACAATTCCTTTCAGAGAAGAGGGAGTAGGACTGCTCAAGGACGCAAAGACTCCCTCTGTGATAGAAAACATCATAGCGAGCGAATTTTCTATAAAAATCAGTGTTGAACTGCTTTATTCTGATCATGTATCCACAGAGCAGAGCGAGGCGGCAAGGCTCAGAATGGAAGAGATAGACAGACAGCTCGCTGCGGCAGAGCGCGAGTATGAGGCGCATCTTGCCGAGGGCTTTAACAGAGCTCCGCAGAAAGAGGCAGAGGAAGAAGGAGAGAAGCTTCCCAGAATGACATCCGTATATGATTTCGACCTCAAGGAATCTGCTGTTGCGGATGGAAAGATAAAGATAGGCGCTTATACCTTTGATCTCACGTCACCGAATTTTGCTTTTGGTAACGAGTTCGATATAAGACCCGTTCCGATAGCAACCATAAACAAGGCGGTTAAGAACATCGTATTCGTCGGTGAGGTATTCTCGTTCTCATCCGAGCCTAACAGAGCGGGGGATAAGTTCAACGTTGTAATAGGAATATTCGACGGCAACTCCTCGATATACGCAAAGAGATATTCTCTTACTCCCGAGGAAGCAAAGGAGTGCAAGAGCGCGGCATCAAAGGGCAGCGTTATTGCGATACACGGCTATACAAAAAACGAAAGAAATGACGACGAGCTTTTCCTCAGCTTTACCGATATAGCAGTCGTTTCAAAAATAGGCAGACAGGACAATGCCCCGAAGAAACGTGTGGAGCTTCATCTTCACACCAATATGTCCGCGATGGACTCGGTGATCCCGCCCGATGTAGCGGTAAAAACGGCTAAGGCGTGGGGACATCCTGCGGTAGCTATCACAGACCACGCGAACGTTCAGGGTTATCCCGAAGCAATGATAGCGGCAGAAAAATGCGGAATGAAGGTCATCTACGGACTTGAAGCGTATTTCGTAAACGATACCGCTACTGCGATAAACGGCAAATACGAGGGTGGATTTGACGACGAGTTCGTTGTATTTGATATCGAGACCACAGGTCTTTCCGTCGCCAACTGTAAGATAATCGAGATAGGCGCTGTAAAGATAAAGCAGGGAAAGGTGCTCGATACGTATAACACATTTATAGACCCGCTTGAGCCTATCCCCGAAGAGATCGTCGCACTCACTTCGATAACCGACGAAATGGTAAAGGGAGAGCGCACTATAGAGGAAGTGCTTCCCGAATTTCTTGAGTTCGTGGGTGATAGACTTCTCATAGCGCATAATGCTGATTTCGACGTTGGATTTATACGTGCCGCGGCAAAGGCACAGGGTATCCCATTTGATTCTCCTTATCTTGACACGCTGGCACTTTCCAGATATATGAATGCCGACCTCAAGTCGCACAAGCTTGATGTGCTTGTAAAGCATTATGACCTCGGTGGTTTCCACCATCATAGAGCGTGTGATGATGCAGAGGTGCTCGCGCGCATATTCTTCAAGATGCTCGAACAGATAAGCGAGATGGATATAAAGAGCTTTGAGGATCTCCAAAATGAGATGAGTACAAAGACAAACCCGCTTATCCTTCGTCCTTATCACCAGATAATTCTCGTCAAGAATAAAGAGGGACTTAAAAACCTTTATAAGCTTATATCCTCAAGCTATATTTCTTATTTCAGAAAGACCCCGAGAATCCCCAAGACCGAGCTTGAAAAGCACAGAGAGGGCCTTATAATCGGTTCTGCCTGCGAGGCAGGAGAGCTTTTCACCGCTATTCTTGAGGGCAAGCCCGACTCTGAGATTGAGAAGATAGTAAACTTTTACGATTATCTTGAGATACAGCCTCTCTCGAATAACAGATTCTTGGTTGCAGAGAGAAAGGTCGCAGACGATGAGGCGCTTCGCGACCTTAACCGACGCATAGTCGCGCTCGGTGAAAAATACAATAAGCCCGTAGTGGCTACCTGCGACGCGCACTTCCTCAATAAAGAGGACGAGATATACAGAAAGATAATCATCGCATCTAAGTTTAAGGATGCGGACAGAGACACTCACATCTACTTCAGAACTACCGAGGAGATGCTTGAGGAGTTCGCATATCTCGGTGAGGAAAAGGCGTATGAGGTCGTAGTTACAAATACAAACCTTATAAACGATATGATAGAGGAGGTCCGTCCTATCCCCAAGGGCTCTTATACGCCTAAAATGGAGGGCGCGGAGGAGGAACTTCAGGAAAAGTGTTGGACAAGGGCAAAGTCTATGTACGGAGATCCGCTTCCCGAGATAGTACACAAGCGACTTGACAGAGAGCTCACGTCTATCATACAAAACGGCTTTGCGGTGCTTTACATGATCGCGCAAAAGCTTGTTGAATACAGCGAAAAGCAAGGCTATCTCGTAGGCTCTCGCGGATCTGTCGGATCCTCATTCGTTGCTACGATGGCGGGTATTTCCGAGGTTAACCCTCTGCCACCGCACTACTACTGTCCCAAGTGTCAGCACAACGAGTTTATCACAGACGGAAGTGTCGGCTCGGGCTTTGACCTTGAGGATAAAAATTGCCCCGTCTGCGGTACTCTTATGAATGCCGACGGACACGATATCCCCTTTGAGACCTTCCTTGGATTCAAGGGTGATAAGTCTCCCGATATCGACCTTAACTTCTCGGGCGATGTGCAGGGAAGAGTGCATAAGTACACCGAGGAGCTTTTCGGAGCGGAAAACGTGTTCAGAGCTGGAACGCTCGGTACGCTTGCGGACAAGACCGCCTTTGGATTTGTAGCAAAGTACTTTGAAGAGCGCGGGTTTAGTATAGGAAAAGCAGAGACGGAGCGACTTATTCAGAACTGTGTAGGAGTAAAGCGTACTACGGGTCAGCATCCGGGCGGTATCATAGTTGTACCCCGTGAATACGAGATATACGACTTTACCCCCGTTCAGCACCCTGCGGACGACCCGCATTCGGATATAGTAACAACGCACTTTGCGTTCTCTTATCTTCACGATACGATACTCAAACTAGATGAGCTCGGACACGATATTCCGACCAAGTATAAATGGCTTGAAAAGTTCTCAAACACCAGTGTTATGGACGTAAAGATGAACGATAAGTCGGTTTACGATCTCTTTCAGTCTACAAAATCACTCGGAGTAAAGCCTGAGGATATCGACTCGCAGATAGGTACGTTCGGACTTCCCGAGTTCGGCACACGTTTCCTTCAGCAGGTGCTTATTGAGGCAAAACCGAAAAACTTTGCGGACCTGTTGCAGATATCCGGACTTACCCACGGAACAGACGTGTGGCTCGGCAACGCGCAGGAGCTTATAAAGGACGGAATTTGTGACATTTCACAGGTTATCGGAACGAGAGACGGTATCATGCTTGACCTTATAAGATACGGCATGGATAACTCGCTCGCGTTTAAGATAATGGAAAGTGTCCGTAAGGGAAAAGGTCTTCTTCCCGAATGGGAGGCGTCTATGCGAGAGCACAACGTTCCCGAATGGTATCTCACGTCTTGTAAAAAGATAAAATACATGTTCCCGAAGGCTCACGCGGCGGCATACGTTATGTCTGCTATCCGACTTGCGTGGTATAAGATACATATCCCGATAGCATTCTACTCGGCTATGTTTACGGTAGCTCCCGGCGGCTTTGACGCGACACTTGTTGCGAGAGGACGCTCGGCTGTTATGGCTACTATAAAGGATATAGAAAAGCGTGGAAAGGAAGCGTCACCCAAGGAGCAGGCATCTATTCCTACGTTCCAGCTTGCTAACGAATGTATGGCAAGAGGAATCAAATTCCTGCCCGTAGATATTGAAAAGTCGGATTCTTACGCTTTCGTGCCTGAGGGCGACAAGGCTATAAGAATGCCGTTCTCCGCGCTACCCGGTGTTGGAGAGAACGCGGCGGCAAATATCGTCGTGGCAAGAAATGAAGAGCCCTTTTTCTCAATAGAGGACCTACAGACCAGAGCAAAGCTCACAAAGAGTGTTGTTGAGGTGCTTCGTACAAACGGGGCGCTTAAAAATCTCAATGAGACCGATCAACTCACATTTGGCGGATTTGGGGAAGCTTTGGGCAGCGCTACTACTCAAAAGAAGGAAGAGCCCAAAAAAGCGGCGAAGAAAGAAGCTCCGCAACAAGAGGAAGCTGAACAGCTTTCATTTTTCTGATAAATCAAGGAGGACATTATGAAAAAGTTTTTAGCATTGTTTATGGCAGTTATTATGATAGCACTGGCTTGTTTTGCTTGCGACAAGAAAAATCCCGATACAAACGGTGATCCTGATGCTCAACCGGCAGGTGATCTCGACGTGTCCGCACTCAACGGAGTAGAGCTTGAAAAATTCGCGATAGTTTACGATACGGATTGCGACTACGCTCAGCGCGCGGCAGAGTACATAAAGGCAGAGATACTTGCTCGCACAGAGCTCGATCTTGTTATTCGTTCCGACTCGGAAGAGGTCATAGGCGAATACGAGATAGTTGTTGGTGAAACATCGAGAGATATATCCACTCGCCTTAATGCCGATACAAAGAACGTTCAGTTTGCTATTCTTGCAGAGGACAAGCAGATAGCGCTTGAGGGGGATTATTTCATCATAGCGGCTGCCGCATATTTCTTTGTTGAAACTTACGTTCCCACAGATGACTTCAGCGCAGATATCCCCAAGCAAGTATCTATCCACGAGCCGATAAAGAAAGAGGCTAAGAATTTTATCCTTCTCATAGGCGATGGAATGGGTGTAAACCAGACAAAACTTTTTCAAAACTTTGCAAACGGTAGCGACTTTGATGACGGAGAAGATATCTTTTATGGATATTATCTTCCCAATCAGGGATTTTCGAGAACAGATTCTCTTGACGGAACTACAGACAGTGCGGCAGGGGGAACAGCACTTTCAAGCGGACTTAAGACAAGAAACGGATATGTTGGTCAGGATAAAACCCATAGCCCTGTAACTTCTCTTACAGAACTTGCGGCATCTCTCGGAAAGAGCACAGCAGTTATGTCAACCGAAGTTTCCACGGGTGCTACTCCTGCGTCATTCTCAGCTCACGCTAACAACAGAAGCGACGCGTCTGATATACTTGCAGGTCAGGCAGCACTTACCGAGCAGTACGGAACTATTATAAATTGCGGCTACGATCATTATGAGATCGCTGAGATCGAGGGAAAGGTGACTACAACACTCGATACGCTTGACAATGATGAGGACGGCTTCTTCCTGATGTACGAGGAGGCTCATATAGATAAGCATTGTCACGATAGAGATGCAGAGGAGACCTTCTACGCTCTTCTTCGTTTCAACCAGGTAATCGCAAGATTTATGGAGTATGCGTTCTATAATCCCGACACTTTTGTACTCATAACGGCCGACCATGAAACGGGAGCTCTTCGTATTAGTTCCCAGGGAAGATTCGTGTATATGAGCTCGAATCATTCAAGTGATGACGTTCCCGTATTTGCTTACGGTGACGGATCGGAGCTCTTTAACGGCAAGACGATTGAGAATATTCAGATTCCTCAGACTATAGCAAGCTTTATGGGTAATCATAATTTCGGTGATCAGTCCACACACAAGGCTTTGACAAAATAAAAAATATTGTTCCCCGACTACCGTGAGGTGGTCGGGGTTTTTTATCGCCGCAAAGCTCTAAAAAACGCCTTTTTTCTTTGACGCTTAATATATATTGTAATGAAATCTAAACAAAATAATGGAAAACAGTTGAAAAAAACATTCTGTTGTGATATAATTACTATGTATTTTTATATCTTGTAGACCTATGTAGATTTCAGGAGTGCTTATGAAAAAGAACCAGTATATAGAATGCGGAAAAATTATAAATACACATGGCTTCAGAGGCGGAGTTAAAATAGATCCGTGGTGTAATACACCAAAGGATTTTACCTCTCTCAAAAGAATTTTCTTGCTTTCGAACGATGGTGTCTATACAGAGAAAAAGCTTTGCTCGGCATCAGTGTTTAAGCAGTTCGTTATTGCGGAAATTTTGGGTGTTGATGATATGGACAAGGCTATGCTTTTGAAAAACACTGTTATCTATGCCGCAAGAGAGGATTTTAAGCTTTCCGAGGGCGAGTATTTTATTAGCGATCTTGAAGGGCTTGACGTTATAGACGCAGATACCGGCAAGGTTTACGGAACACTTCTTGAAACCATCAACAGAGGCGCATCTGATATCTATGTCGTGAAAACCGAAAACGGAGAGAGAATGATCCCCGCCGTTGATGAGTTTATAGACAGAATAGATATAGAGACAGGGGTATTTGTCAGACCTATCCCGGGAATGCTTGATTGATTTTTAGAAAGAGAGTCCTTATATGAGATTTGATATTATGACGCTTTTTCCTGACTTTGTTGATGGGATACTAAGTGAAAGTATAATCGGCAGGGCGAGAAAAAGCGGAGCGATAGAGGTCAGGTGCCATAATATCCGTGACTACTCCGAGGATAAGCATCGCAGAGTTGATGATACACCCTACGGAGGAGGTAAGGGGATGCTTATGATGGCCCCTCCCATATATAGCTGTTATCGCGATATAGTTGAGAATAGCGATCCGGAGGCGTCAAGAAGAGTTGTATATATGTCTCCTGCGGGGGCAATATTTAACCAAAAGAAAGCCGAGGAGCTTGCAAGCTATGACCAGCTTATAATTCTTTGCGGACACTATGAGGGCGTTGATCAGAGAATAATCGACGAGATAGTGGACGAGGAGATATCTATCGGTGATTTTGTACTAACAGGCGGCGAGTTGCCTGCGTGCATAGTTACAGACAGTGTGGCAAGGATCGTTGACGGAGTGCTCTCAGATCCCGAATGTCACATGAATGAAAGCATATCGAGCGGTCTTTTAGAGTACCCTCAATATACAAGACCCTATGATTTCCACGGGTCGATAGTGCCCGATGTGTTGATATCTGGAAACCATGCAAAAATAGATGCATGGCGACACGAGCAGTCACTTGAAAAGACTAAACAAAGGCGACCTGATCTTATAGAAAAAATCGGAAAGGAGTGAGTCTCTCGTTGAGAAAGAAGGAGAAAAAAAGCAGAGCCGAGAAAACGGCTGAAGTTAAAAAAACCTATAACGCACATAAGAAAAAAATATCACGACTTTTCTCTCTTAGCTTGATAGTAAATTTGATTGTCAGATTTACCGACTTTCTTTATAACTTCTTGATAAAAAGTATTGCGGGACGAGTTTTTACCGCATATTCTTCCGAACAGCGCGCGTTTGAGCAGGGTGCGGTTAAGTGCTATATCGGCGAAGGAATTGTACCGCTTGAGCGTTCGAGAAAAATAAAGCAATTTTTCGAGAGAGTGCTTGAGACAAGCTTCTTCCTAAATAAGCTCAAAGTGTTTGGACTTTACCTTTTGAGACTTCCTCTTAAGACTTACGGAAAGTTTTTGCTTTCCTTCGGTGTGTATTCTGCTGTTGTGTATGCAACACAGTTGTTCATTTTTGAAATGGCAGTTGACAACATCGCGCTCTTTACATCGATTTCCTGCATTTTGTTGTCATTGCCGCTTGTTTCCTCTGGTAAGAGCCTTGGACGCAGTATACTTTCGGGATATCTCGCAAATATACTCTTTATCGACGTTTTGGGATTCAAGAGCGAAAGTCTGGATATCGACGTTGCTACAGAAAAAAGAAGACAGAGCTTTTCTATCCTTTGGGGAATGATAGCGGGACTTTTGACAGTTGTGGTCTCACCCTTGTATTTGCCGATTGCAATTCTTGGATTTTTGTTTTTGGCAATGGTGTTCGTATCTCCTGAGATAGGAATCGTAATAAGTATTTTTATGGTCCCATTTTGCTCACTGCTTGGGCATCCATCTGTAGCCCTCACGATACTGGTTGGTATTTCTTCCTTTTCCTATATCGTAAAGCTTCTCAGAGGCAAGAGAATATTCAAAATAAAAATTATAGACCTCTCGATAATCGCCTTTATGATTATGATCATGATGGGAGGAATAATTACAGTGGGAGGTAGTGAGTCCTTCCGCTCGGCACTTTTGAGTTGTATTTTGATATTTGGATTTTTCTGTGTAGTAAACCTTATGCGAACAGAAAAATGGCTTGACAGATGCGTAAACGCGCTCGTATTTTCCTCGGTGAGCGTTGCCGTTATAGGCGTTTTGGAATATTCGCTCGGACTTGCCACAAAGGGATGGGTAGATCTCTCCAAATTCTCTTATATAGAGGGTAGAGCGGTATCGCTCTTCGACAACCCAAACATTTTGGCTATGTACCTCGTTCTCACATTCCCGCTGATTTTGGCAAAGGCATCGAGAGCGAGAGTCAGAAAGGAAAAGATACTTGGTTTTCTCTCAATCCTTGCAGTGCTTTTGTGCGTGATCTTCACTTGGTCTCGCGGAGCGTGGCTTGCCCTTATAGTCAGCACGGTGTTTTTCCTCGCTACCAGAACGAGAAAGACGGTATCGGTCATCATAGCAATTTTGCTCACACTTCCGGTAGTCAACTTCTTCATTCCTCTTGGAATAAAGACACGCTTTATGAGTATTGTGGATCTTACGGATTCGTCGATCTATTATAGACTCTATACGTGGAAGGGAACTCTTGCGGCTATAAAGGACAACTTCCTTGGCGGTATAGGTTATGGAAACGAGGCGTTCTCTGAGATTTATCCGAGCTACGCGTACTCGGGTATGGAGGCTGCGGAGCACAGTCACTCGATGTTTTTACAGATACTCCTGGCGCTCGGTATATTCGGACTTTTGATTTTTGGTGTGTTCTTGTTCCTGTTTGTACAGAAAAACTTTGAGTTTTTAAAGAACAATAACGATAGAAAAATAACATTAATGTCGTCTGCGGCATTTTCCGGAATTATCGGTGCTTTGGTTATGGGAGCTTTTGATAACGTCTTTTATAATTACAGAATACTGTTTCTGTTCTGGGTGGTTGCGGGAATCTCCTGCGCGTATATACGATTTGGAAACAGAGATAAAAAACGCGGATACGTTACACGCGACACCACACCAACCAGCGCAGATCTTGATATTTGATGATTTGTATTTTAAAAATTTCTACAGAAAGGAATTTTTTCGTAAATGAAACGAGAAAGAAATAAAGGCGCTGCCGACACAATCGCAAAAAAGAAGCCCTACAGATTTAATTTTATAGATGTGCTTCTCATATTGCTTGCACTCGCGATAATTTTTGTCGCAATAAATGTGATCGCACCGATGCCTTTTATAAAAAAATTGCAGGCGGATCAAAAGCTTACAATACAGTATACCGTTGAGATCAGCGGTGTGCATGAAGCTTATTTGAACAAAATAAAGGAAAACGATGCGGTAGTTGATTCGGTTTCAAAGAATTCCCTTGGAACTGTTCTTGCGGTGGACTATAACAATTACCATTCCGAGCTCACTTATGACGAGGAGTCTAAGGAGGGAAAGCTTGTAGAATATACCGACAGATATGATGTAACAGTTACTATAGTTGCGTCGGGTGTATATAATGAAGGTGAAGGCTACGGCGTTAATGCCACCAGAATAGCCGTTGGAGAGAAGATGTATCTCAGGTTCCCCGATTTTGTCGGCGTGGGATATTGCATCGGATTTTCTGCTAAATAATAAAGGAGGCGAAAGGTATGAATAAGACTCAAGATAAGATCGAAAAGAAAAATTCGCCCCACTTTAACGCGCTTGACGCGATAATAATTCTTCTTGTAATACTCATCCTCGGCGGAATGTTTTTCAGGAATAACATAGTAGATTATCTGAAAAATATTCAGAATAAGCAGGAGTACGTTATCTCTTATTCTGTAAAAAATATACGCTCTACCACCTATGATTATCTTAGTGTAGGAGATTCACTTTATCTTTCTGAAAATGGCGATAAGCTTGGTGTACTGATGACTGCAGAGGCGGATAAACAGGACGTTGGAACAACATCTCCCGGATTTGAATATTTTACAACAGCTACCGGTGAGCTGGTTAAGGTTGGATATCCGGAAAGTGAATCAAGAATAGATTTCAAGGGACGTTTTATGTGTGAGGGCGCATACCTTGAAAACGGTGGATTTATGTTTGGAGGAGATACCTATATCGCTCCCGGGCTCACGCTTGAGGTGCGTACAGAACGCGTAACCTTCGTTATTGACATCACTAATATAGAGATTTACGAGGAATAATTTTACTTTTGTAATGATATTTCCTAAAAAGCCTCAAATTATGTCTTTTTCGCCAAATAATTTTAAAAAATCGCAAAAAGTTTATAAATTTTCACTAATATTTTTCTGTTGATTTTAAAGTCGATTTTTGATATACTATTTGTGTTAGGAAAAGTGTCAGTTTCATTCTCTACAAGAACAGGAGCAAGGTTTATGTTAAGGAAAGATGTAGTAATAACCAATAGTATCGGCTTGCACGCAAGACCTGCGACCTTCTTTATCCAGAGGGCTAGTTCTTTCAAGTCTTCTATATGGATAGAAAAGGATGAGCGAAGGGTCAATGCAAAGAGCTTGCTTGGTGTTCTTTCGCTTGGAATAGCCAAAGGAATGACGGTCAATCTCGTAGCAGAAGGACCCGATGAGGAAAAGGCTATCGATGCGTTGGTAGAACTTATAAATACCGGTTTTGCGGAATAAAACTATACGGAGCTGTTTTCTGGACAGCTCCGTTTTTTAAAACAAGAGATACTTTAGAAAGGGGGTAAGATATATGCCAAAAAGCGAAGACAGAATAGAGCATTTATTAAAAAAGGCAAACTCGCTGCCTACAACTCCCGGCGTGTATCTTATGAAGGATAAAAACGGCAAGGTCATATATGTCGGCAAATCCAGAAAGCTCAAGCAAAGGGTATCTCAGTATTTTCAGAACAGCAAAAAGAATTATAAAACAGATAAGCTTATAAGTCTTGTCGAGGATTTTGATTATTTTCTTTGTTCGACAGAGATCGAGGCGCTCAGCCTTGAAAATACGCTTATCAAGCAATATACCCCTAAGTATAATATCAGACTTAAGGATGACAAGTCCTATCCTTATATAAAAATAACCTCGGAGCTTTATCCGAGACTTATATATACAAGAAAAAGACTTGCGGATAAGGGAAAGTATTTCGGTCCATTCACCGGTACTTCTACTGTGTTTAATCTTCTCGACCTTATGAGAAAATCACTTGGAATTCCCACTTGTAAGAGAAGATTCCCCGAGGATATAGGTAAAGAGCGTCCCTGCCTTTACTATCAGATAGGGCAGTGCTGCGGTGTTTGCACGGGAAAGGTAACTCCCGAAGAATATGCAAAGCTTATCTCTTGCGCTACTGATATACTCAGAGGAAATATAAGCGATGCAATAAAGGTACTTGAGCGACAGATGATGGATTTTGCTGAAGTGGAGAATTATGAAGCAGCGGCACGGTGCAGGGATACGATAAGATCTCTTACCGCACTCAAGCAAAAGCAGTATATGGTCGCATCTCCCGACGCGGAGCAAGATATATTTGGAATATACACTGACGATTTCTGCAGTTGTATATCGGTTATGTACGTAAGAGGCGGAGCCGTCACCGATAAGGCAGATCATATATTTGGCGCAAGCACGATAGTCAATGCGGAGACGCTTTCTTCTTTCCTCATAGAGCACTATAATATAAGAGATTATATACCTAAAAATATTCTTATTTCTTTCGAGCTTTCCGAAGAGGACAAAAATACGCTTGAGCGCTATTTTTCGGGGCTTGCGGGATATAAGATAAATATCAAGACTCCCGAGCGAGGCGCACTCCATAATCTTTGCAACACGGTAGAGGAAAATGCAAAGGAGCGTGCAAGACAGTATGAGGCTGATATGAAAAAATCCGAGAATACGCTTGTCGCACTCGCAGAGGCGCTCAGACTTGAGGTGTTGCCCGAACGTATCGAGGCATATGATATATCCAATATCGGCGCGGATAACAAGGTCTGCGGAATGATAGTTTCAGAGGGCGGAAAATTCAAGAAATCTGATTATCGTAGCTTCAATATAAAAACTGTTTCGGGAACAGATGACTACGCATCACTTCGAGAGGCACTTACAAGACGCTTTGAACATCTGCTAGAAGATAAGGTTGGCACTTTCTCGATTGAGCCGGACCTCATTCTCCTCGATGGTGGAAAAACACACGTGGCAGTAGCAAAGGAGCTGCTTGAACGGTACGGGCTTTCTATTCCCGTGTTTGGAATGGTAAAGGATGACTTCCATAAAACACGTGCGCTTTGCAGCGATACTGAGGAGATAAATATCGCAAAGCAGAGAGCTCTTTATATGTTCATTTTCGGTATACAGGAGGAGGTACACCGCTTTTCGGTAGAAAAGACGATGAAGGGAAAACGCAGGACCCTCAAAAAGTCCTCGCTTGAAAAGATATCGGGCATAGGACCTGCAAAGGCATCGTCACTCCTTCGCGCATTCGGTGGGCTTTCCGAGATAAAGAAAGCTGATATAGAAGCGCTTGAGAGCGTTAAGGGCATCACGCATAACGACGCTGTAAATATAAGAGATCATTTTAAAAACAAGGGGCTAAAGAATAGCAAATGATGAGGATCATAACAGGGCGTGCCAGAGGAATAAAGCTTGAAACTTTGGATGGAAGCGCCACAAGACCCACCGCGGAGCGAGTTAAGGAAGCTCTTTTCTCAACACTTCAGTTTGACATAGAGGGCAGAGAGGTGCTGGATCTCTTTGCGGGTAGCGGGCAGCTTTCTCTTGAGGCGGTAAGCCGCGGCGCGGCGCACGCCGTGATGATAGATAAGTCAAGAGACGCTGTGAAGATAATAAAACAGAATATGGCGAAAACAAAGCTCGCCGAAGCGTGCGAGGTATATAATTGCGATGCAAGGGAGTATATCCTCAAAAATCGAGGTAAGAAATTTGACATCGTATTTATCGACCCTCCCTATGCCGCTGATATGTATCGTTCATCGCTTTCACTTTTGCTTGATAACGATATGCTCAAGGATAGCTCTATCATGGTTTGCGAGTCGGAGGATATGGATATCCTCGGCGATGATGCGGCTCTTTGCAAGAGACTTGAGTGTGTAAAGCAGGCAAGATACGGCAGAGTATGCATCAATATTTTCAGAAAGAAAACGGAAGAGTAAGTATGGAAAGCATAGCAATAGTACCGGGTAGCTTTGACCCCATAACAAACGGACATATAGATATAGTAAGACGCGCCAAAGAAAGATATGATAAGGTGTATCTTGCGGTGATGATCAACGACGCCAAGAAGTATATGTTTAGCCTTGAAGAGCGCACAGATATCGCAAAAGCAGCGCTTGGCGATATGGATGGTGTTGAGGTCATATCCTCTGAGGGATATCTTTGGAAGCTTGCCAAAACACTTGGCGCGTGTGCTATAGTAAAGGGGATAAGAAACGAGACAGACGAGGCATACGAGCTTAAAATGGCAGAATACAATGCCGAGCATTATCCTGATGCGAAAACGGTGCTTTTGAAGACCGAGGATCATCTCAAGAGCCTTAGCTCTACACTCGTGAGAGAGAAGATATCAAACGGAGATAACATCGAGGCATATCTGCCCGCAAAGGCTATAGCGAAAATAGAAGAGATACGCGCAAAAAACAGTTCTAAATAAAAATATCCTCCCATATATTTTATTGAAAAATATACGGGAGGTTTTTTTATGACTGAGCATTCAATTTATAGGGATATAGCGGAACGTACCGGAGGCGATATATACATAGGAGTTGTCGGACCTGTAAGAACCGGAAAATCTACTTTTATAAAAAGATTTATGGAGTCCTTGGTGCTCCCAAATATAAACGACGAATATTCTCGTGACCGCGCAAGAGACGAGATGCCGCAATCTGCGGCAGGTAAGACGGTAATGACTACCGAGCCGAAGTTCGTTCCCGACGAGGCTGTCAGTATAGCACTTGACGATTGTGCAACGCTTCGCGTAAAAATGATAGACTGTGTTGGATATATAGTATCCGAGGCACTCGGAACTATAGAGAACGGACAGCCGAGAATGGTAAACACTCCTTGGCAGAGCGAGCCTATGCCCTTTGTGGAAGCGGCAGAAATGGGAACGGAAAAGGTAATAAAGGAGCACTCCACGATAGGAATGCTTATAAGCACCGACGGAACGATAGGGGATATAAAACGTGAGAGCTACGTGGAAGCAGAGGAGAGAATAGTAAAAGAGCTAAAGGCCATAGGAAAGCCCTTTGCTATGGTGCTCAATTCTGCAAATCCCGCATCTGAGGACTCGATCGCGCTCGCATATGAGCTTGAGGCAAAATATGAGGTACCCGTGGCACTTGTGAGCTGTATCGACCTTGACGCGGAGGATATAAGACACATTCTTGAACTCGTTTTGCACGAGTTTCCTGTTACCGAAATAAGAGTGCAAATGCCATCCTGGATGTCAGCGCTTGACGCTGATCACAGAATTAAAAAGAGTGTGAACGCAAGCATTTGTGAGTGCGCCGATAAAGTGAAAAAAACAGGAGATATCAAGGCTGCATTCTCCACACTCGCAGATAACGAATACATATCCTCAAGCGTGGTTGATGATATAGATCTCGGAACAGGTAAGGCATTGATAAGCACAAGCTTTGATTCCTCACTTTATTATTCGGTGCTTAGCGAGCTCGGAGGATTTGAAATAAAGTGCGAGGGCGAGCTTATCGCACTCCTCAAGCATTTCTCTGAAATGAAGTCTAAATACGACAGAGTGGCAGAGGCTTTGGACATGGCGGAGGAAAAGGGATACGGAATAGTGATGCCAACAGTTGATGAGCTGCGCCTTGAAGAGCCGAAGATCGTAAAGCAGTCGGGCGGCTATGGAGTAAAGCTCTCGGCATCCGCGCAGTCGATACACATGATAAGAGCAAATATCGAGACAGAGATAAGCCCGATAGTCGGCACTCAGCAGCAGTCCGAGGACCTTGTAAAATATATGCTCCGTGAGTTTGAGGCAGAGCCCGGAAAGATATGGGAGTCCAACCTTTTCGGCAAGAGCCTTTACGAGCTTGTCAATGAGGGACTTCATACAAAACTTGAGCATATGCCCGAAGAGTCAAGAACTAAACTCTCGGAAACACTCGAGCGCATAATAAATGAGGGAAGCGGTGGACTTATCTGCATAATTCTCTGATTTCTGAAACAAAAAATTTTTTTCTTGCATTTTGCCTATCTCGAAACATTGAATTTTTGAATAAATTTTCGGGTTTTTGGTCGATTTATAGTTGACAGAGATATACTGCTGTGCTATAATTATCTAGTAATGTGAAATTTTAAAGTATAGAACTTGCAATTTCAATTTGTTCCATACTCCTTATTTTGCGAAACAATAATTTCAAATAAAAGAGAGGAAAGAAAAATGAGTTTTAAAAATCAGTATCTTAACGAGCTTATGGACAGAGTTGTTAAGAGAAACCCCAACGAGCCTGAGTTCCATCAGACAGTAAAAGAAGTTCTTGAGTCTATCGAACCCGTTATCGAAGCACGCCCCGACTACATAACATCCGGCGTTCTTGAGAGAATGGTAGAGCCTGAGAGAATCATCAAGTTCCGCGTTCCGTGGGTTGATGACAAGGGTAACGTTCAGGTTAACCGTGGATTTAGAATACAGTTCAACAGTGCTATCGGTCCTTACAAGGGCGGCCTCAGATTCCACCCCTCTGTAAACGAAAGCATAATCAAGTTCCTTGGCTTTGAGCAGACATTTAAGAACTCTCTTACCTCCTTGCCCATGGGCGGCGGTAAGGGTGGATCCGACTTCGATCCTCAGGGCAAATCTGACGCGGAGGTTATGAGATTCTGCCAGAGCTTTATGACAGAGCTTGAGAGACACATCGGTGCTGATACAGACGTTCCCGCAGGTGATATCGGTGTTGGCGCAAGAGAGGTAGGTTATCTCTTCGGTCAGTACAAGAGACTTCGCAACGAGTTTACAGGAGTTCTCACAGGAAAGGGACTTCCTTACGGTGGATCTCTTATCCGTCCCGAGGCAACAGGCTTTGGCGCAGTTTACTACACAGTTGAGATGCTCAAGCACTTTAAGGATGATATTAAGGGCAAGACATTTGTTGTATCCGGCTTCGGTAACGTTGCTTGGGGTACTGTAAAGAAGATCAACGAGCTCGGTGGTAAGGTAGTTACTATTTCCGGTCCTGACGGTTACGTTTACGATCCTGACGGTGTAGCTACAGAGGAAAAGATCGACTTTATGCTTGAGATGCGCGCATCCTGCCGCAATAAGGTTCAGGATTATGCTGACAAGTTTGGCGTTGAGTTCTTCCCCGGACAGAAGCCTTGGGGTGTTAAGGCAGATATCCTTATGCCTTGCGCAACACAGAACGAGGTTGGTATGGCTGAGGCAGAGGAGATCGTTGCTAACGGCATCAAGTACTACGTAGAGGTTTCCAACATGCCCACAACCAATGAGGCAATTGCTTACCTCAAGGAGAACGGTGTTATCATCGCGCCCTCTAAGGCGGTTAATGCAGGTGGTGTTTCCGTATCCGGACTTGAGATGTCTCAGAACTCTATGCGTTACAGCTGGACAACTGACGAGGTAGACGCTAAGCTTCACATGATAATGAAGAACATATTCGACAACTCCGTAAAGGCAGCTAACGAGTATGGACTTGGAGACGACCTTGTAGCAGGAGCTAACATTGCAGGATTTATCAAGGTTGCAGAGGCTATGAAGGCGCAGGGAGTAGTCTGATCTTATAGACTGCTTGATTTAACTATAAACAAAAAGCGCAGATGCGAAAGCATCTGCGCTTTTTTATTATTTTTTCTTTTTCAACGGTTTAAAATTTTCACGCAGGATAGTCTTTACCGTCTTTGTGATAATTGTTTTTGATTGGTCATCAAGTGTGTTCCAGGCCTTGATCAGCTTTAGCTTATCGGTGCTTATATCAGTGAGTGTTGTAGCATTTGTTGCGATAAGTGTTTCGTATATCGCATTTACAAAGGTCTCGCGCTGAGTCATATCCATCTCACTGAGCAGTCCTTTTACGGTTTGGTCTATTTTGAGGCTTTCGGGAGTCAAGTCATTGAGATATATAAATTTTCCGCCAAGGAGCTCCCAGGAAAAGGCATCGTGCTGAAAAAGTCCCGTTTCGGTACTCTTAACTATTTCATACGGGCTTCCGTGCTCGAGCAAGAGCCCTACGACAGAGGACTGTGGAACAAAGGTGCGTATGCGGTCTCTTATTCGCATATAGTCAGCCCCCTTTATAAAGTCAGAGCTAAATCCAGGTCCGTCGTTGTTATATACCGCCTTTATTCTGTTTTGTACGGTGGTGGATACCTTTGTCGCGGCATATACCGCGAGATTTCCACCTTTACTGTGACCGCCAACGTAGATGTCCGCATCAGTTGATTCCGCAACACTCTCAAGGTATTTTGCCGCCTCGATCTGCGCGGGTACAGGGGTCATAAAGCTCATATTAAGATTTTCTTTCCAGCCTACGAGGGTGTCGTCGGTGCCCCTGAAACCAACGTATATGCTGCCGTTTCCAAGGTGAAACGTTACAGCAGAGAACTGAAGCTCTGTATCATTGTCTATAATGCTTGAATATCCTCCAAGCTTCAATGTGCCGAATCGGTGAGTTTTTGCGGCTTTTGCAAGAAGAGTTATCGTGTCTGCCGGAACAATAGCGCCCATATAAAGCCCCTCTCCCTTGTGCGCGGCAAGATATTTCTTTACCGCGGACAGAAGCTGAAGCGTTCTGTGGTGCGATGTTGGAAGAATATCGGAAAACTCAATATAGGAGATGAGAGATAATATAAGAGAGTCGACCTCATTGAGGGGAAGCTCAGAAAACGTTATGTCTCCTCTCCAATCAAGATAGTCAAAAAGCTTTGGCATATATTACTCCGTTCTTAGATCTGTTTATGTACGCTCTTGTATTCGTCGTAAAATCTGTAATAAGGGCATTCTTTCGTTCTGCCCGATAAAAAGTGAGAAAGCTCGTCTTGGTCAAGTGACATCGTGCAGACGTAAGCATCCTCATATTCATCGTAGTCATAGAAAACACAGCTCTCACAACTGGAGGCAGAGCTTTTCTTTTTCGTATTGTTCATAAGCGCTCCGATCACATGTGTTTTAATCTGTCAAGACAGTTTTGAAGGATTATCTGTGCGGAAAGGGTGTCTATGACCTGTTTTCTCTTCGCGCCACGAGTGTTTGTTTCGTTCAGATAGCGCGATGCCGTCATAGTAGTCATTCTCTCGTCAAACATCGCAACGGGCAGGGAGGTGCGCTCCTCAAGCATGCTTGCAAACTTTTTACATCTGTTAGCGCGAGAGCCTTCGCTTCCGTCCATCTTTTTGGGAAGACCAACAACGATGGCAGAAACCTTTTCCTTTATAGCGATCTCACTCACTGCATCTGCCGTCTTTTCAATTCCCCCGGGAGAAATATACCCTATTCCCGATGCGAGAAATCTTGACGAGTCGGAAATGGCAAGACCCGTTCTGACATCTCCGAAATCCACCGAGAGTATTTTTCCAGATGTTGCTTTTATTCTTTCCATATTTTATGTCCTTTACTTATATCAAATGCTTACTTGCAAGCGAGAGCAGTGTCTCTCGCTCGTTTTTTTGGGGTTCTGCGGTCACTTCTTCAAGCAATGCATCGAGAATATATCCTATCTGCTTGCCCGAGGCTCCCATAGAAATAAGGTCGTTTCCGTTGATTGCAAGCTCCTTGTAGGATAAACAGAGTTTCTTTTTGAGATTTTTTTTGACAGCATCCTCAAAATCAGGATCAAGAATGCCGAGCGCCTTTGCAGATTCAAGCACCTCGGTGACAAGTTCTCCGCAAGAGCCTATAAATTTGCGAGCGTCTGTCTCATTACCTTCAAGGCTTGAGGAAAGTCTTTTTGCTATAGTAAACACGTTTGACGTGAGCTTGTTTGAAATCTTGAGATTTGAAAGTATATCCGCGCGAAGCTCCTCGGGGCAGGATGATAGCAAAAGTCCAAGTCGTGCGCGGGGAGTGTTTGGCGCATCGGAGAGAGCTTTTATATCGGAATCCTTTGGAATATGAGAGCCAAGCACGTATTCAAAAATACCGTGTTCCTTCATTTTAGTCATTGCATAAAGGGGATCTTTTGAAGTGATGAGCTTTATAAATTCCGTTGATATACGCTCTCTTGAAACCTTTGCAAGACCACACTTTAGTGTGCTTGTGGCAAGAAGTGTTGAGTCACATATCTCAAAACCGAGCTGGGCTGAAAATCTGAAAGCGCGCATGATTCTGAGAGCATCCTCTGAAAACCTCCTCTCAGGCTCACCTACAGTACGTATTATTTTGCGTTCGAGATCTCCTTTGCCGTCAAACGGGTCTATCACACCGTGCTCGCCGTCATACGCCATAGCATTTACGGTAAAGTCTCGGCGAGAGAGGTCGGCAACGATACTGTCTGTGAAATACACCTTGCTCGGGTGGCGGTTGTCGAGATAATCACCGTCCACACGGAAGGTTGTGATCTCTATGGGCTTTGAATCGTATATAACGGTAACCGTGCCGTGCTTGAGACCTGTAGTCACAAGCTTAAAGGCACTAAAGACTTCGATAATATTTTCGGGGAGAGCTGAAGTCGTTATGTCAAAATCGTTTGGAATAAGACCGAGCAGGGAATCTCGGACACTTCCGCCGACAATATATGCCTCATATCCACTTATATGAAGCATAGATAAAATATCGGCAATATATTCGGGATACAACACAGCGCTCACCTCACTTTCTAAAAACATTATAGCATTTTTTCTAATTTGTGTCAATCGTTGCGGGATTGTCTTCTTTTCATTCTCTGCCAGTTTGTAAAGCCGTATATGTCGTTGAAAAGAAAGGCAATAAAGCAAACGAGCATAGAGATATAACGTGTGCTTTCAAGACTTGCGAGAAGCCACAAAACGATAAGCACAGCGTCATTTGCAACGTAAGCCAAGGCATAATAGGGTGTTCGCTTTGAGCAGAGATAGACCGCGGCAAAGGATGTAGCAACAGAGAATGTGCTGGGGAGAAGATTTGCCGTCCCAAAATATTTTAGTATAAAGTAAAAAGCAACAGTAACCAAAATGGTAGGTATCCACATAAGTAGGAACTCTTTTTTAGTTATAGAGTTTATTTTGACTTCGGCTTTGTTATTCTTATATGGGTTTCTTGTCCAGGATACAAGCGCGATTATAGCCATCGGAAGACTCATACAAAGATATGTTATCATCTCTCCGTAGTAGGAAAAGCTGTAAGATATTATGGCATACAGTATGCAGAATACAATGCCTATGGCGTGTCCGATTGGGTTGCCCTTTGCATAGAAGACCAGCGAGGAAACACCGATCAGCGATGCTATAAGAGACAGATAATTCTCACCGTCAAAAATAAGAAATGCGAGGATTATACCCGATGCGGAGCCTATCCATAAAGCAAGCTCGAATTTTGAAAAATAAGCAGAGATCTTTTTCATTTATACTCCTAAAAAAGCACTCGCACACATCTTTTAAGAGGCCTTGATGCATAACGAATGCTAAATTCTTTTTACCATAGTGATTATATCACAAGGAAGTATAAAAATCAATAGATTTAAATAATTAAATATCAGTGATGATGGTGATGTGCGTGATGGTGATGCGCGTGGGTATCAGGCATATTTACCCGACATTTCGGTTCGTAACACTCCTCATCTTTAGTTTCAAATTCAATCGTAACGTGAGATATGCCATGTTCTTGGAGTTCTTTGCGTATAAGCTTTTTTATGTCTTGATTATTGCTGCTTGTAACAATGTGCATTGTAGCGTAATTTGTCTGAGAATCTATACTCCAGATATGAACGTGGTGAACGTCTATAACCCCGTCTATTTCAAGAATATGATCTTTTATTTCGGGTACAGTAATCTCTCTCGGAGTTTTAAAAAGAAGAATGTTTGTGACCGCCCCGAGATTTTTTATGGCATTCGCCGCAATAAAAACAGAAATACAAATAGATATCAGGGGATCTATGAGCGAGATGTCGGTAAATTTCATAACGATCGCTCCGATGAAAACTGCGATCCAGCCGAGTGAGTCTTCAAGCATATGAAGGTTGACCGCTCTTTGATTTAATGATCCTCCGCCTCTTGTAAAGAGTGCCGCAGCAAGATTTATGCAAACACCTAAAATCGCAAAAACGATCATTCCGCTATAATCTATAGACACAGGGTAAAATATTCTTTTTACCGAGCTGTAAAAAACTATTAAAGAACCGAGCAAGAGTATGAGAGTTGTTATAACGCTCCCAATTGTAGAAAATCCCGCATAGCCGTAAGTGTACTTTTCGTCTGCCCCTCTTTTGCTCTTTTTTTCAAGAAAAAAGGATATGCCGATGCTTGCCGCATCCCCAAGGTCATGAAGAGAGTCAGAAAGAATAGCAACGCTTCCCGTAAACAATCCTCCGATAAATTCAAATATTGAAAAAGAAAGATTTAGAAGAAACGCAAGTAAAATGTTTTTTTCAGTTTTCATAAAAGCCCCCTTTGACTTTTTGATGTAATTGTTGTATAATATACATGATAGTGAACGGATTGTTCGATATTAGCGTAACGCTTTTTTGTGTACAAGTCAACATACGTTTTATTACTATAGTTCGATACCGAACAAATCTACAATATTGTATGGAGAAAAAGTATGGATAGACGTCAAAAAAAGACGAGAGAAGCTATTTTTGAGGCCTTTGGTGAGCTTTTGTCTAAAAAGGATTTCAATAAGATCACAGTAGCCGAAATAATAGAGCGAGCGGATGTTGGCAGAGCTACCTTCTACGCACACTTCGAGACAAAGGATGATCTTTTGAGTGAGCTTTGCGAAGAGCTTTTTTGTCATATATTTGATTCGATATATAAAAAAAGGGAACATCACTCGCATATTTTTGAATGTGATGCTCCAAACTCGGTGTTTTTGCATCTTATAGAGCATCTGCAAAGGAATGATAACAATATTTTGTTTCTTTTGGTATCGCAGAATAATGAGCTCTTTTTGAGATGCTTCAAAAAGCATCTGAGGACACTTATTGAAGATCAGTTTTACTTGTTTGAGTCGGATAAAGCCAAGGATCTTCCCAAAGAGTTTTTTATAAACCACATTTCTTCAAGCTTTGTTGAAACTATCCGCTGGTGGCTGGAAAACGGAATGAAGGAGTCTCCACAGATACTCACAGAGTATTTTATAAGATCAATAAATTGAGATATATTAGAAAACAGGAGGTATAACTATGAATTTTAAGGAAATAGCACAAAGACGTTATTCTTGCAGAAAATATGATCCCACACGTGAGGTTGAGCAAGAAAAGATAGACGCAATACTTGAGGCGGCAAGACTCTCTCCTTCGGCTTGTAACGGACAGCCCTATCATATAACCGTGTGCAAGGGGGAGGTTGCCAAAAAGGTAGCAAAGGCTGTTGGTGGAATGGGTATGAACGAGTTTGCAGTTGACGCGCCTGTAATGCTTGTTATATCCGAAGAACCTTACGTCAAGCTTGCGGCACTCGGCGCAAAGCTCAAGAAAAACGACTATCGCTCGATAGATATAGGTATAGTTTGCGCTTATATGACCGCAGAGGCAACCGCGCAGGGACTTGAGACTTGTATTCTCGGTTGGCTTGACGGAGATACACTCAAGGAGCTTTGCGGAGTTTCGGGAACAGTTCGTCTCGTTATTACACTTGGATATTCCAGACACGAATATCAGGTGCGCCCCAAAAAGCGCAAGGACATAAGCGAGCTCACAACCACACTTGATAAATAAAAAATTGCTCAGCAGTCATGCTGAGCAATTTTAATTTGAGACTTATACGGTCTCTTTTTCTTTTGTTCTTTCTTCATAGAGGATGCAACTTGCGATATACCAATCAACACACTCTCGTCTGTCCTCAGGTGTAAAGTAGTATATCTCCTTGCCGTCGTATATCTCAAAATCCTCTCCGGCGCCAAAGAGAAGTCTGTATATCTCTTCTGCCGCGAAATGACGCTCCACGTTCTCACCAAAATCCGTGCCAACGTAGGTGAGTCCTTCACGTGTAAGGGTACACTCGCCGTTGCCTGCAAGATCTAAGAGATGCTTGCCGTCGCGAGATGCGTGCTTGAGTTCTACCTTTGTGCTCAGTTTAAAGTTCTCATCATTTCTGAACTTTTCCCTGAGCTGTTCTATCTGCCAGTCATACCAAACGGCAAAGTTTTCAAACGGTGCGCCCTCGTTAAAGGCATATCTTTCATTTATTTCAACTTCAAGACCACACTCACCGCAGGTCATCTTGTTGCCCTTTGTAGTGAATGAGCAACGGGAATTACAGTGTGGGCAAAGCGTGATAACGTTTTCAAGTCCCTCTGCCATATGCCGTGAACGATATTTGAGCTCGGGGTGCTCCTCAAGCCAAGCAAACTCGTCGTAATTAAGTGCGGCTTCGGTCTTTTCCTTTATTTCTGCCACTGTGAGTTTTTTTAGCTCCTCGGGAGTGAAGAGAAGGTCAAGCTGTGCATCTACAAGTGCTCCGCGCCTGAGCCCTTTACCCCACTTGGGTTTTGCGAGATAGTCTCCGCAGATCTTTATAGTATATACGTGAACTCCACTCTTTTTGAGGAAAGAGAAAGTAGATTCCTGAATGTCCTCAAACTTTCCGACAGTGGAAAGCCTTGCTTCGGGCATCATCGCAAGTACACCACCACCGCGTATAACACGAAGACAGTTCATCGCACTGTCAAGGTCGTTGGCAAACATACTTTTTGGAAAACAACCAAAGCTTCTTAAGATGTTATTTGTGAGTTTTTTATAGAAATAAAGTCTTGCAACTACAAAGTTGGGACTCTCCTTTTTGAGAAGTGTTCCCGCATAGGCAAAGTCGATAAATGCACCGTGATTGCAAAGAACGATTGCGGGTCGCTCTATCTTGTCAATCTTACGGCTAAATTTAAACTTTATTTTGCCCAAAATAAGTGTTCTAAAAATGATATAAGGAAGATCCAGCTTATGGTGGTTATAAGTTTTTACATTTTTCTTTGATGAGCTCTTCTTTCTTGAAGATTTAAGTGCATCGTTGAGCTTTTTGAGCAAAACGGTACGGTTAAAGAGAAGAATGATTATCAAAACAAGGAGTACCGCGCAGATTATTATAGCTGTCTTCCAGCTGTAGAAGAGAGCCACGTGTCCAAGCGCTACTGTAATAAGGCAAGAGGGAAGTGCACCCAGTGTTGTGATGGCAAGATAACGTCTGTATCTCATATCAAGAGTTGCTGTCAAAAAAGCTATCATTCCGTATGGAACTGCAGGCACGAAATAAAGAGCCAGTATGAGCGTTGCAACTCTTTTAGAGTTAGAGACCTCACTAAAATCCACCTCGTCGCGTTTGCAGAAAAAGCTACGGATAGAGTCACCATAGGTTCTATAGAGCAGGTGTATCGCGGAGTTCCCAAGGATTATACCGACTATACAGGGAAGGAGACCTATCCAGAATCCATAACTGAGTCCTGATACGATCTGAACGGGACCAGAGGGGAGAAATGGAACGATAACCTGAAGTGCGGAAAGGATGGTTACAAAAAGATAACCGCCAATACCGAGATGAGATACTCTTTCTCTTATCTGTTCATCACTTAGGTCTTCGGTCAAAATTGTTTTTAGTATATCGAGATTATCTCCGGCAAAAAGGAAAAGAGCAAGGAGAATAAGTAAAACAACTACCCCCCCGGCAACTATGAGCTTGAAATTTTTTGGCTTTGTCATGTCCTCAATCCTTTTGAATTTGCGTTGTATAGCGATTTTATCACTATGAATATATTGTAAACGATTTTTATAAAAAATTCAATACCTATTTTACAATATATTATTATTTTCAAAAACTATGTTATTTAAAACTCAGAAAATTTACTTGTTAAATACACCTACCTCTTGTTTTTCTTTACAAAATGTGATATACTGAAAAAGAAATCCGCATTGATTTTTGAAAGGAGAGAAGATATGGTCAGAGTAATATCTAAAAACAGTAAAAATACAGTTTTTTGCGTACTTGACAGAGCATTCAATTCTGTTTTTTATCCTATAATTTTTGCTGTGATTTGTATCATATCCGGACTGGGTGGCAGAGAAACATATCTTCCAATGATAAGTGTGCTTTGCGCTTTGGTTCTTCTCTCTGCGATTTTTTCAAGTGATAACAAGGTTTTTCTAGTTCCTATGCTTATGGCATATTACTCACTCGGCAGAGATTTTGAAGAGCTTGAATTTAACAGCACAGAAAAAGGCTATCTTCAGTCCTTTGATGTAGAGGCTTTTAAATATGTGTGCCTTTTGGGTGTGATAATGGCAATAGCGCTTGTTATTCGCCTTTCTCTTGACGGCACTATAAAAAAAGCGTTTAAAAAGCGCGGTATGTTTACCATAGGTATCATTTGTCTTGATATAGCTTTTCTTTTAAACGGTATATTCTCTGCTAAGTATGAGCCCATAAACATACTTTACGGAGCGCTCTTTGGGGCGGTACTTACACTCTTTTATTTTATATTACTTGCTATGCTTGATAGTTCAAACGATTCTATAACATACGCCTGCAAAACGCTTGTTTGCGCCTCTTACGTTGCGCTTTTTCAAACTGCTATAGTTTCATGGGGCTTCTATAAAAACGGACTTTTGTTTTTTACTGAGGAGTATTTAAATCATAATTTAATAAGGCGTCCGGTACTTGCATGGGGGGTTCCCACGATTATCGGCGCGGTTATCGTTCTCGGTATTCCTGCGGCTATGTATTTAGCAAAAAAATGCAAGTATTCTGTCATTTCATACATATCTGCAGTTCTCTTCCTTTTTGGCGCCTTGCTTATAAATTCTCGTTCCGCTATGCTCTTTGGAGCGATATTCTTTGTGATATCTCTGGTATTTACTTGTGTCGGTGGTAAAAATAAATGGTTTAACCGTATTTTCACTTTGTTGATGTTAACACTTGGAACAGGCCTTGTTCTCTATATTTTCAAAGAGATACTTCCGTTTGGCGAGGCAATTAAACTCCTTCGCTTTGATCAAATAAAAAATGATGCCAGAATTCCTCTGTTTAAAAACGCAATAGATGACTTCAAAAGCGCGCCAATATTCGGCATAGGCATCAATGATGGTGCTTTTTCAAGCGATCTAACAATGAACAACATTTACAGTATGATGTATCATAACGTGTTCCTGCAGTTCCTTGGAGCTATGGGGATAGTTGGTATTATCGCGTTTTTCGTGCATCTCAAGCATCTTGGGGAACTGACGGTCAGACGCTTCACACTTAATAAGCTAATGCTTCTTCTCGTTCCGTTTATGATACTTGCTATGTCTTTATTCGACAACTTCTTCTTCTACCCGAATTTCCAGATAACGTATGCACTGTTCCTTGTGTTGGCAGAGATTGATTTTGAAAACACACGGAGAGCACGACTGTTGTCACACAAACGCATAGATGCGGGACGTAAGCCTAGAGTTCTCTTCACATATGTTGAAGCGGGTAAGGGGCATATTATTCCCGAAGGGGCGGTTGAGCGTAGCTTCCGCGAAAAATACGGAGAGGCAGTAGAGATAATACACTCGGATTTTTATAACGAGACCGGTGATCCTAAACTTAAGAAGACAGAAACTCTCTTTGTTCGCACGGTGAAAAATCAGAGTAAGAACTTTGTTGCGGGTGCTCTTTGCCGAATAGGAACGTGGTTGTGTGGCGATGCACTCTCTTTGAGCTGGACAATGGCATGCACTCCAAGCGGTATCCAGTCTAAAAAACGTGCAGTGAAGCATCTGAAAGAGCTTGATGCCGATGTTTTATTTACAACACATTGGTCAACGGCGTATTATGCAGCAGGTATGAAAAATCCGCCCTACACAGTGCTTCTTTGTCCAGATCCTTATACTAACGGAATGTTTAATGTTGACGTTAACTGTTTCCTTCTTCCCACCGAAGTGGGTAAGAAACAGGCCGACAGAAGAAGATTTTATGCGGGCGGAAATGTTATAGCGGTAGATCCAATTATCCGTCAGAGCGCTCGTGATCTGCTCGGTAAACGCAGTGAACTCAGAAAAAAATACGGAATTTGCGAGAGCTCATTTACAGTGGTTCTGCTTGACGGTGGTTACGGAATGGCAAAGCTTGAGTCCACCGTAGAGCATCTTTTGAAATCGAAAGAGGATATCACTATAATAGCTATCTGCGGTACAAATGATGAACTTAAGATGCGTCTTGATACCCTTGACACACCAAACAATATAAAACTTATCCCGCTTGGATATACAAATAACATACTTGAATATATTGCGCTCTCAGATCTTTTCTGCGGAAAGGCAGGAGCTAATGCGCTTGCCGAATCAGCATACTTTGGTGTGCCGATAATGGTTACCACGTGTGCAACGTATATTGAAAGACATACCAAGAACTATTATGTTAAAAAAGTGGGTGGAGCATTGTATATACCTTCGTCACGTCGTGCGGCAAAATACATCTCTCATTTTGCCGGTGGTCGCAAAGCTATCGACAAATATAAGACACGTATATCAAAGCTTGAGGGGGTCTCGGGTGAAGACAGCGTGGCGGATATTATATACCGGGCGGCAATTCAAAAATAACAAATTTGGGAAAGTGGAGTAATTTTGTGAACTATATTGTTTTCGATCTTGAGTGGAATCAGCCTCTTATCAAAGAAGATAAGATAAACGAGCCTGTAAAACTTAACGGTGAGATAATTCAAATAGGAGCTATTAAGCTTAATGATTCGTTTGAGATCATAGATACGTTCGATATAATGATTCGCCCCGTATATTATACTCAGATGAATTCAAAGGTGAGGCGCCTTACAGGCATATCGCAGGAAGATATCGAGAGTGGGGTGTCTTTCCCCGAGGCATATCGAAGATTTTCTGCCTTCTGTGGAGATGATTTTTGCTATATGACGTGGGGTGGAGACGATATAGGGATATTACTCTCCAATATTATGATACACCAGATACCTACATACCCACTCCCAGGTACTTATAATCTTCAGCGAATCTATGGTCGTCAGATAGCCAAAACAAAGAAGCAGATATCCCTTGAGGATGCCGTTTCAAATCTTGGTGAGCCACCCTATCAAGCGCATAATGCATTGAGCGATGCAATGAGTACAGCTCTTGTTTGTAAGCACTTGGATATAAGTGTGGAAAAGGCAAGTGTGGTATCTTCAAACAAGAAAACCAGAGCAAGACTTCAAAATCCTAAAAGCACAAAAAGATCCTCTTGAATCAAGAGGATCTTTTTTATTATTATAAAATTCGGGAAGATAATCAAGAAGTAACGGCGGTTGGGATTTTCCCAACCGCCGTTTTGGCTATTTGTTTTTATTAGTTGTGATAAAAATCAAATACGATAGAAAGTCCGCCCTGAGTGAGAGTGATGGTATCAGCTGCCTGGAATGCTGCAACGAGTTCAGCGTGGCTTACATTCGTACCAAGAGGTCTCATAGAGAGGTCAACGAATGTTGTGCCGTTGAAGAATATCGTCTGTGCTACGCCGTTTGCATCATAAACAGTGAAGAAGGGAGGTATCTGACCGCTGCCTGCGAGCGACTGTTCAGATATATACTTTATAGTTGCCCAGTTAGCATTTTCTACGGTCTGGTATCTGTTCATACCTTCGCCATCGAATGCGATAGAACCCTGAGCGCCAATGCCTGTAACAGCTGCGGAAGCGTTGGTTCCACTAGCCATAAGTACACCCTTGATGTTCATCTTGCCCTGTGCGTCAACAAAGTTTCCGAGGCCCGCCTGATTGAGACCTTCTCCAAGACCCTTGATACCACCGACCATAGAGTTAGCGCCTACAGCGGAGAACCAGATCTCTTCACCGGTAACATTGGTCTTAACATGAGTGTTGGTTGTGGAAAATACAGGATGCCAGCCTTCATCAATAAGGCTCTGTACGATAGCAACGGGGCCACCGCATCCCTCAAGATAGGAGTTTGTAAATGTAGTGATGGAAGCACCCCAAACAAATGCTGCATTTTGATAAGAGTCAAAACACTTAGCATTGTTTACTGTAATATTACCGTTATCTGCAAAGTACGAGATAAAGTAGGAGTTACCGATGATGTTGTCCATCGTAAGGTCTGTTTTATACATTGACTTGATGAGAATAAGTCCGCCTGCAGATGCAAGGTTTTCGTTTGCGTCAACAAGATTGTCTCTCTTAGCATTACCTATGAAGGAGAGGTTGTTTATGGTAACATCAGCACCGTTTCCGGTATTCATGTTAGCAATAAAGTCCTCTGTAGACTCATAGGAGTTGAAGAAGAAGAGAGCAGTGTTTGAAAAGTCGGTATCATAGTCTTTTTCTGCATCTTCACCGAATACTGCGGGAGAAGCGATGATCGGGAACTTGCTTGTATCAAGTGTAAAGAAGTTACCTTCCATAGCAAAGGGCTCTAAGCCGAGGTGGTAATATATCTCTATGAGGTCTTTGAGGTATTTTGTTCCTGCGGGAATTGTAACTGTAGAACCGTCAACAGCGTTTGTATATACAACTTCTCTTTCTGTTGTATAGAAATATTCAGCGGGAACGTCAGCTGCTGTGAGAGTGATGTCATTATGGAATACAACACCGGATGCATTTACATCGAGAAGACCATGCTCAGTCTTGATGTCGAGCCAAGCCTCGCGGAAGTTATCTATAACAGCAAGCTGCCAAGCCTCGTATACATTGTAAGCGTTGATAATATTTGCCTCAAGCACAACGGGGTTGAAGGGAGTAGATGTTATGTAATTAGCCTCTTTGGGAAGAACAGATATCTTTACCTTGAGTCCTGCTGCGTCGGTTGTGAACTGGTAGAGGCCATTGTAGGTATCTACAGTAGCGATGAGAGTTTCACCGTCAGTGTAGGTAACTACGTTATTTTCGCCTTCAGTCTTTGTGAGAGCAACGTACTCACCGGTTTTCTCTACGTATACGTCAACAACAGAGAAGAAGCTTGTAAGCTCAACTACTGTGCCGTCATCAGTGAGAACAGCAAATTGGGGATTGAGCTTGAATTCATTTTCGTTACCGATAACGTATGTCTTCTGTCCTGCTGCAAACTGTCCCCAGAAGCCCGCTGAACCATACTGAATAGTTCCTGCAGCCGCGTTTGCGCTGTCAAACTGTGTAAGTGTGGTGGGCTTTTCGAACTGAACTGCAACCAAGGGATTAGATCCATCGTCAATTACGGAGTTCTCGGTAACCTTTACTGTGAACTTGGTTTCCTGCTTTTTGTTGAGGTTGGGATCGTTGAAGGAAACTGTTACTTCCTTATCACCTGCTGTAGCGGTGATATCTTCGGGGTAGGTGAGTGTGAGCTCGTCATAGGTGTAGATCTTGTTGAGAGACTCGTCGGAGTATCTGGCAACAGCCTTGATTCCGGAGAAGTCAACTTCTTCACCTACAAGGTAAGTAGTCTTAATGGATGTGCGGTCAATGGTAAACGATTCGAGTTTTAGCGAACCCTCTTTGCGACAAGCTGCAAAAGAGAGCACCATAGCGAAGATCGCTATGATAGAAATGATTTTTGAAAGCTTGCGAAAATTCATTTTTTTAGTCCTCCTGAGAAGTACTTTATTTATTTGGGTAATCTACCCATTATAGCAACCTGAGTGCTCTTGTTTGAGCCGTCGATTGCTTTAACGGTCACTGTAATAATGTGATTCGGTTCGAGAAAAACGAACGTGCGTGAGAGCTCGTGGAACACGACAGCTCCCTCATGTGCCGTTTTGTCGAACTCAAATGTAACACCTGTCTCATCTGCAAGGTGAGGGAACACCTCGTAGTTGAGCTGTACCGCATTGGGGTTTGTGACGATGCTTTCGTCCTCTGTGGTGTAGGGGTCATCCTCGGGCGCAGGGATAAAATCAAATATAAAGAGTGGTTTTCCACCAAGACCTTGTGAAGATTCAAGGGTTACCGGCTTCTGATTCTGAACTGTTATCGAGTCACACATAATGTCCTCGACGTAGGTTACACCGTCAAATACTTTGATCTCAAGACCGAAGAAATTGACGATTGCAATAGAAGCGATATACACCACAAGGATAACGATAACTATTGTCTTTTTCATTATTGCTTCTCCTTGTAAAATGCTTTGATTTTTGAAAGATAAGTAAATATCTTAATTCCTGCGAATGCAACCGAAACTGCAGCCATCTTTACCCATGCTCCGTAGTCGGGGCGGGATGAAAGGAAGAGAGCGATGATGAATACCACAGCGGAAATGATTATAGCAGAGATTCCCGAGTGTGACTCGTTAGGGTTGTTCGTCTGGTCGCTGAAGGTTGCATACTGTTTATACTGCGGATTCATGATGTCGCTCTCCGCAGAGGAGAACAGATGCGCGATATAAACAAAGTAAACTATAATAGCGGTCATAATAGTATCTGTAGTCGAAAGGTTCGCTTCAATAGCGAAGATGTTCACCGAGAAGATAACGCCTGCAAGTGCAATTATCATTGGGAATATCAGCTTGGATACAAGAAGCGATGCATAGGGAGCAGGCTGTACCTTGTTGAGATAGGAGCTTGCTCCATCGCGGCTATAGACCGACGCTATATCGATGTTTGTCATCAAAAGGATGAGTAGCATGATAAAGACGTTAAAGCATCTCGTCATCTGTGTTCCGAGGAATCTTGTGTTCATCGCGGAATAAAGCTTGTTGAGGAGGTATATAGCCATCGGCATAACCACTACAAGGATCGCGCCAAGCTTTATAAAGGTATTGGAACGTATTCCAACTATAAATTCCTTTTTCAGAGCAGAAACGAAAGGACGACGCTTTTTGTTCTTTTTAGGTTCTACAGCATTCTTTTTCTTGAACTCAAAGGGGGTAGATGCCATCTTGCAGAATAGGGGCTTCGAGCAAAGGAAGCACGCAACGAGCAAGAAAACGCCGCATCCGATGAGGATGAGAAGGTTAAGAAGCGTATCTGAATGGAATATCACGCTCGAAAGACCTATCGTTTTTCCGACTATAAGCTCGGTAAAGGCATAGAGCGGAGCAAACATTTCAGTATAATTCGTAAGAAAAGCTTGTATCTTCCAGTACGTATTGCCCCAGCTTTCAATAAAGTTTATGTTGTCGGGCACCAAACCGATAAGATTCCACACGAGAAGTATCGCCGCAGCCGAAACACCGATATACAGTATATACTGAAGTATCTTTACTCGGTTGAGAAAGATGTAAGCAAACATTGCGGGAATCGAAAGAAGTGCCGCAAGCAAAACGGGAATTACGGATATAAGCGCAAACATAAGTACAAGCCAAGGATAGTAATAGGCGGGATATCCTTTTACGATACCGTATGCGATAAACATCGGGATCGTGAACATAAAGCTCTTTCTGAACTCATATACGTAATATGTTGCGAGTTTTGAAAAGAATACCAAAGATGAAGTAGCGGGGAATGTCAATAAAACAGTATTGTCTTTTGAGAAATACAGTGATTTTACAAGTCCTATCGTATCGGTAATCAAAGAAAGCAACAGCATTATTGAAAACAGTAGCGAGATTACCGAAACGGGAATATCATGCACGAGAGAGAAGAGACCGAGCAGCTTAACGAAGTGGAATGCCACCGTAATAACAACGGTTATTCCAATAAATTCAATAAGCAACCAAACGATCTTAAATATCAATTTTCTGAGAGAGCGGGTGTAACTGATATCCATTTTTTCCTTGAGTTGCATCTTGACAAGCGTTTTAAGTGTCTTGGAAGCCTCACGGAAGAATTCGAAAAATCCGCCCTTTTTTCTAGCAGTCCTTGTCATACCGAAGCCTCGTTCAGAGCTTCATTGCTCTCAGCGTCCTTTACGGATACAGGATCCTGTGTGTTGCCGTCGATAGTGTCCATATAGAACTTCTCAAGCGGAACACCGCTTTCCTTGATCTCTGCAAGTGTCTTGCAGCAAAGGATCTGACCCTTTCGGATAATTGCGATTTTGTCGCAAACGTTTTCTACAACGTCGATAAGGTGGCTGGAGAAGAATACGATATTGCCGCGGGATGCGTGCTCCTTCATACATTCCTTTACCTGGAATATAGACTCGGGGTCGAGACCGGTGAGCGGCTCGTCAAGGATCCATATTTTGGGGTTGTGTACTAGAGCGGACATTATTGTTATCTTCTGCTTCATACCGTGAGAGTAGGTCTTTATCGGGTTATCGATAGCGCCCTCAAGACGGAATCTCTCAACGTAATCTGTGATACGCGCGTCGCGATCTTCCTTGGATACGTTATAGAGGTCGGCGATGTAGTTTATGTACTCTCTACCTGTGAGGTTCTCGTAGAGTGCATAGTGGTCGGGAACGTAACCGATCTGCATCTTGGCTTCAACGGGCTGCTTGTCCGCGTCGTAGCCGGATACCTCGATCTCGCCCGAGGTAATAGTCTGGATACCAACGACTGTCTTAATGATAGATGACTTACCCGCGCCGTTCGGGCCGAGGAAGCCGAATATCTGACCGCCCTCAATATCAAGGTTAGCCTTGTAAACCGCATAAACGTCGCTGGTGGAATAGCGCTTTGAAAAATCACGAAGAATCAGCTTACCTTCGTTTTGAGGATTCATAGGTTCCTGCATACTTCTTCCGGCAAGATGTACCTCCAGAGCAAGTCTGTCGGCTTTGATCTTGCGCTTCCTTTCGGTAATGATTTTGTATGTGTCAAATATTTCGAATGCCTGCTCGTAGATAAACCACATAGCAAACGAAAGAGCAATATAAACTGAGAAGTAAATAGTCTGGTAAACGGGGTAGAAGACGAGCTTAAGATCTTTTATGTGTATTGTGGCTGTAATGTCACGAAGATCCTCTGCCCACTGACCGAGCTTTTCTGCTACGAAGTTAGAGTTGATAAAGAAGAAGTCCACGGTTTTATCATAATTAGTAAACCACGCGTTGAGGAAGAGCACGAGCACGTAATAACCGCAGAACGCGAGAAGCGAATACCAGAACTGCTTTATCTTGGGACGCTTGAATATGCCAAGGCTCATAAGGAGTATCGGCATAATGGTTGCCATATAGTGGTTGGACCAGAAGCGTATCGACATGTCCGCAAGCCAGACTCCGTGCTCAGTGTTGGGCATTAGCATCGCCAGGATAGCTCCAAGCACGTTGATGAATATCGTGAAGTAGTAAAGCCTTTCCATCTTGAAGATGAGAACAAGCGGTACGATAAACATCGCAGTGTTACAAAGGTGGAGTGGCCAAGCCAGAACACTTGTAAAGGTTGAAAAATCGTAGCGGTAACAGTAAGCTATCATCGTTGCCATGCTCAAATAAATTAGCGCGTAACGTTTGAGCTCATATTCACATTTCGCAAAGAGGAAGTGCACTGTAACCGCAAAGAGTATTGCTCCATAAAGGAAGAGTCTGTGATAAATTGTGAAGTCCTGAGCGATGATAGAGTCGTTTCCTGTTCCAAATATCGCCTGAGGAACCCAGTAGGGGATCGACATTACCATCATACCTGCGAAGATAAGAACAGTTTTGATCTTCTCGTTGAGGCTGAACTTGTGGGGCTTTATATTTGCTGTCTGGAATATCGCAAGAGCAAATCCTATACCGAGCTCGATAGCAAATGCAAGAAGTCGGTAATGGAAGTCGTTTGCGCCGTCTCCATTGAGTGCACGGTTGAGGATCGGAAGAACTCCAATCGAAACACCGTAGACCAAAACAGCAAGATAGCGAACGATCGGAGCTACGAGCGGTGCATACTTCTCAAAGAAGGGGAATGTGACACACGCGAGCTGTACTGCGTATATTGTCCAGATCAAGAGACAGGACAAAATAACAAGATTTCCTCCCTGAGGACCGAACGGCGAATAAATGTTAAGTCCGAGTGTTCCTTGCAACGCGGGGATACCGCCAAACATTCTGATAAAGAAGACTGTGCCGTAGATAAGAGCTACGAGCTGAGTGTTTGAAAATCTTTTGCAGACATTTCTTCCTTTATAATAAAATAGAAAAGAAATTGTTAGCGCACAGGATAAGAGTGCTACTACGTAATATAGAAATATCAAAATAAAGTCCTCCGATAATGATTAAAGTGGGAAAAATGACCGCGTTGTCATGATATCTTTATACTTGCACTGGTATTTCATTTTATACGCTAACATTGTATCACAGCTGAATAATAAAGTAAAGATTTATCGACACGATTTAACATTTAGTTAACAATTAATCAACAGTTTTGAACATATTTGTTAACATTTGGCAGGCAGTTTTGGCTAAAAGCAGAAAAAACGGGCATTTTGAGAAGAAAACCTGCAAAAGATCGCCTTTGAGAGTGTCTTTATTGTTTTATAAAACAATATGACGATTTGTAGAGGAAAGCTATTGAAAAAATAGCGTTTATATGCTATAATAAAATAAAACCTAAACGGTTGATATTTTACATAGGAGGAACAGATCATGATGAACGCTAAAGTTCATGAATTACTCAATCAGCAGATTAATAAAGAATTTTATTCCGCTTACTTATACCTCCAGTTTTCCAATTATTTTGAAGACGCTGGACTTGATGGCTTTGCAAACTGGTATAAGATACAGGCTCAGGAGGAGCGCGACCACGCGATGCTTTTCTATCAGTACCTTCAGAATGAAAATCAGAAGGTTACGCTTGAGGCGATCGATAAGCCTAATAAGGAGATCACCTGCCATATGGACGTTTTGAAGGCAGGGCTTGAGCACGAGGAGTACGTGACCTCGCTTATCAATGATATCTATGCGGCTGCATACGAGACAAAGGATTTCCGCACGATGCAGTTTCTCGACTGGTTTGTCAAAGAGCAGGGTGAAGAGGAGACCAACGCAAACGACCTCATTACAAAGATGGAGCTTTTCGGATCCGATCCCAAGAGCCTCTATATGCTCAATCAGGAGCTTGCGGCAAGAATTTATTCCGCACCCTCTTTGGTGCTCTGAAAATAAAAAAGCCACGGCAGTTCATCATACTGCCGCGGCTTTTCTCTTTTATGCTTGAAAAAATTTTCAAAATATGCTATAATGGTCAAAACAGAAGTCCATAAAGGAGAAATAAATGTATGCTCTATAATGATTTTCACGGTTTAAAACTGTCCGCACTCGGTATGGGATGCATGCGTTTCCCTTGCATTGAGGGTAGCGACAAGGTGGATATGGATGCCACGCGCAAAATGATCGCCTACTCGATGGAAAAAGGCATAAACTACTATGATACCGCGTGGGGATACCACGGAGGAGAGTCAGAGCCTATTATGGGCGAGATCCTTTCCGCATATCCAAGAGACAGCTATTACCTTGCAACAAAGTTTCCGGGCTATGATGTTAGAAATTTCGGTAAGGTAGAGGAGATCTTTGAGGAGCAACTTGTACGTTGCAAAGTAGATTATTTTGATTTTTATCTTTTTCACAACGTTTGCGAGACCAATATAGATAAGTACCTGAATCCCGAATACCGCACGTTTGAGTATCTTATTGAGCAAAAGAAAAACGGGCGAATCCGTCATCTCGGATTTTCGCTTCACGGCACACTTGAGACCACAAAGCGCTTCCTTGACGCGTACGGAGAGCATTTGGAGTTTTGTCAGATACAGCTCAATTGGCTTGATTACGATTTCCAGAAGGCAAAAGAAAAAGTAACACTTTTGAATAGCCTAAATATCCCGATTTGGGTAATGGAGCCTGTGCGTGGCGGAAAGCTTTGTCAGCTTGAGCCTCAGCATGAGGAAAAACTCAGAGCACTTCGTCCCGAGTATAAAAATCCCGAGTGGGCATTCAGATTCCTTCAGGGGATCGAGGGCGTTACGGTAGTCCTTTCGGGCATGTCAAACCTCACACAGCTTGCAGAGAATATCGCTACCTTCAGCGAGAGAAGGCCTCTCTCGGATAATGAAAGAGAAACGCTACTCGGCATAGCCAAGGAGATGACCTCGAAGGGGACGCTTCCGTGCACCTCATGTCGCTACTGTGTGGATCACTGCCCACAGGCGCTCAATATTCCGCGCATTATCGAGATATATAACGAGTATGTCTATAGCAAGGGTGGCTTTCTTGCCGCAATAGGTATTCGCGCGCTTGACGAGAATAAAAGACCTGCCGCGTGTATCGGTTGTCGCTCCTGTGAGGAGGTCTGCCCGCAGAATCTCAAGATCAGCGAGATGATGCACACATTTTCGGAAAATCTCAAGAAGAAATAATATATAAATAAAATGAAGGATAAATATCTGTCAAACCTTTCTAAGATCAATTACAACTAACGGATATTTTTCTAAAGATCCTATGGTAAAATAAAATGATCCCCCGAGGTATTTTTGAAGCCTCGGGGGATTATTTATATTCCGTAAGTTCCTGTCAGCGGATCGCGGAATATACCGATCTCAGGTGTTTTAAAGGTAAATATTATAAATAAAACAGCTATCAAACAGAGCAGGGCAAGTGAGCGCTTCGGCTTTTTGCAAACCGTTGTGCCGCTGTTGAATTTTCGTGTTTCATAGATATAAGCCGCAGCAGCAGAGAGAAAGAATATAACGACATTAAGCCAGTCGGGAGATTTGCATATCGCACCGTTGTAGGTATAAAAAAGGACGGGTATCAGCAAAAGACCAAGAAGAATTCCTTTTGTTTTGACACACCAAAAACCCTCGCGATCGCGAAAGAAAAAGCTTTGTATAATGGCATACAGAAACATTGTCCAAAAGAGTAGCTTCATATGCTCCCAAGTCGAATCATTTACGCCCGAAAAAGGCGCGATCCACACCGCATCTCCCAGCCACTCATATAAAAAATGCAAAAGAGTTCCGCCAAGAGCCGTCACTCCAAATCCAAGCAATTGCCAAAGTCCAATTGATCTTTTCATAGTCCACCTCAAATACTTCTTTAAATAGAGTGTATTCAAAAAACTATGAAATTATACTTTTTATTGTCTTGTTCAAGTGATAATAGAAACGGGACTTATTTCTTGTCGAAACAAAAATTCTTGACATTGCGGCAAATTTATGGTACACTATTATAAATTTGTTGAGAACTCAACGAGTTATGATCGGTGCAGAGTTCAAATACAGAAGTGGACAATAATTTATGTCAGAAACCTGAAGAAGATATTTTCTTCGTTTGAAAGGAAGAAAATACGCTAAAAATAATTAAATGAGAGGTTTATATGAAAAGATATGCAATTTACGGCGCAGGCTCGCTTGGAACAGTACTTGGTGCGTATATCACTAAAAACGGAGGTAAGATCGATCTGATCAACCGCAATAAAGCTCACGTGGAAGCACTTCGCGAAAATGGAGCTGTGATCAACGGTACTGTAGATATGAAGGTTCCCGTAACCGCACTTACTCCCGACGAAATGACCGGTAAATATGATGTGATCCTGCTTCTGACAAAGCAGCTTTTAAACAAGGAAGTGGTAACTTTTCTTGCGGACTATCTTGCGGATGACGGTGTTATCGTTACGCTTCAGAACGGACTTCCCGAGCCCGGTATAGCCGAAATTGTTGGTTCAAACCGTACAATGGGATGTGTTGTGGAGTGGGGAGCCGCTTTAACCGCTCCCGGTGTTTGTACATTGACAAGTGAGGTGGATAGCCTGTCTTTCCATATGGGAAAGATGGAGGGTATCACCGATGAAAAATTCAATGAGGTCAAGGGTTTACTTGAACTGATGTGTCCTGTTCATGAGGAGAGCAACTTGATAGGCGCACGTTGGTCAAAGCTCCTCATCAACGCGACCTTTTCGGGACTTGGAACAGTTGTGGGCGGTGTGTTTGGAGATATATCCGAAAACAAGGAAGCTCGCAAGGTAGCTATCCGTTGTATGAAGGAGTGTATCGACGTCGGACACGCAGCGGGAGCAGAGTTCGCTCCTGTTCAGGGAAAGAATATTACCGCATTATTCTACTACAATGGATCAATCAAGCGTGCTTTTGCAACGATGCTTATACCGATCGCTATGAAAAAGCACCGCAACATAGAACCGTCTATGCTTCAGGATATCAAGAAGGGTAAGCCCTGCGAGATCGACGCTATCAACGGCGTTGTTTGCGAATGGGGTAGAAAATGTGGCGTGAAAACTCCGTTCAACGATAGAATCGTTGAGATCGTTAAGAAATGCGAAAGCGGAGATCTGATGCCTAAAATGGATAATATTAAGCTGTTTGACGATCTGATTTAATAGTAAAAGCCCTCGCTCCATGACAGAGCGAGGGCTTGCTTCGTTATGTGGATGTTCCTTTTCGTATCTTTCTTCTTACACGATTGATATGCCTTTCAAAGTCACCGTTATCAATAAGCTCTGTAAGCACATATTGCATAAATGTAGGAACAGTGCAGGAATAGAATCCAAGCTTTTCATGATAAAGCGCTACGAGATGTTTGGGAAGAACCATATATCCGATACGAAGGGAAGGTGAGATGGTTTTTGAGAAGGTGTTCAAGTAGATAACATTGTCATTATCCGAGAGAGAAAACAGTGTTTCTGTTGGTTTCGTTGAAACCGAAAACTCAGATTCAAAATCATCCTCGATAATGTATCGTCCGTTTTTCCTTGACCAGCGAATATATTCGTGTCGCTTTGATGCCGTTGCGGTAACTCCGCTCGGATAGCTTCGATAGGGTGTTGTGTGTAAAACATCGGCGAAAGTTTTAGCAAGCGCTTTACTGTCAATGCCCGTTGTTGTTAAAGGGAGGAGATCATAGCGAATCTCAGTAGCTCTGTACACTTGTTCGATCTTTTTATATGATGGCGATTCAATGGCAAAGATACGGTTTCTTCCAAGAAGCTCTACAATGAGGCTGTATAGATATTCCGAGCCGGCGCCGATGACTATCTGCTCGGCATCGACTGTGATACCTCTGTTTCTCCTAAGGTAATTTTTTATTGCCTCACGAAGCTCCATACAGCCAAGGTTTGGCGACTTTTCAAGCAATAGATCTCCATGCTCGGTCAGTACTCTACGCATTGTTTTACTCAAGACAGAAATAGGAAATTCAGGATGGCTTTGCTCCGTATGGTAGACGGTGCGGTGCTTTTTTACAAGGCTTTCAGAAGCAGCGAAACCGTATTTTTTTCGAAAGCAGACTACAAATCCGCTTCGCTCTTTCGACTCTATGTAACCCTCGTCACACAGTAGTAAGTAGGCGTGTTCTACAGTTATCGTGCTGACTCCGGTTTCCTCCGCAAGACTGCGGATAGATGGAAGCTTACTGTTAAAATGTAAAATTTCATTTACGATATCATCCCGTAGCTGATTGTACAGCTGCAGATAAACGGGGCGTTTTTCTTTGTCAATTATGTATTTCATCTGTATATATTATTTTCTCCAAAACTGACTATTTTAATATCTACAAGAGTATTATATAATAATTTTATAAGAAATGCAAGGAGAATATAAAATGTCTTACAAAAAGATTTTAACGATTCAGGATATATCTTGTGTTGGTCAGTGCTCGCTGACGGTTGCGCTTCCCATACTTTCCGCTTGCGGTCTTGAAACCTGTATTCTTCCGTCTGCCGTTCTTTCCACACATACGGCAGGTTTTAGCGGATTTACCTTTCGTGATTTGACAGACGATATGCCAGCGATCCAGGAACATTGGAAGAAAGAAAACATCAAGTTCAAAGCTATTTACACAGGATATCTTGGCAGTATCAAGCAGGTTGGATATGTTAGAGATATTCTAAAAACAATGGGAACGGAGGACTGCGTACGCATTGTAGATCCCGCAATGGCTGATAACGGACAGCTCTATTCAATATTCAATCAAGAGTATGTAGATGCTATGCGTGTTCTGTGCGGTGAGGCAGATATTTTGCTGCCTAATATCACCGAAGCGTGTTTCCTTACCGGTGAAAATTACAGAGAAACTTATGACGAAAGCTATATTCGTACTCTTGTTGAGAAGCTTACATCTCTCGGAGCTAAAACTGTTGTCTTGACCGGCGTTAGTTATAACCCCGAAAAGACAGGAGTTGTCGTTTATGAAAACGGTAAAATGTATTATTACGAGCATGATAAGATATCTAAAGGCAGTCATGGTACGGGAGATATCTACGCGTCCGCTTTCGTAGGCGCTTTGATGAATGATAAGAGTGTTTATGATGCTGCAAAGATTGCCGCAGATTACACTGTAAAATGTATCATCAATACGCAGGGGGATGCGGACCATTGGTATGGTGCGAAGTTCGAGCCTGTTCTTCGTGATTTGATCGATATGCTTGATTAAAAGGCAATTAAAGCAGAAATCACAGAAATAAAAAGCAGGTGAAGAATGCATAACAAAGGCAGGGGCGACCACGAACGGTCGCCCCTTAAAAACTGCGTTGGATGAAGCAAAGAATAGACAAATCGGTTGAAAAGTTCATGGAAATATGATATAATAAACTCACCGATAAATAAGAATTTGACGGCGAGCTATATGGTGTGGAAAGAAAAAGCAACTGTCGGTTGACACATTGAAAGCCCTCGGTTGGTAGTATGAAACCATGCTTTTTTATACAATAAAGATGCGTTGAAGCACAGTGCTTTACGAAAAATTCAAACGAGGTGAATAATAATGATTTTAGCCGACAAAATTGTCAGACTCAGAAAAAAGAACGGTTGGTCACAAGAAGAACTTGCAGATAAAATGAACGTATCCCGACAAGCTGTTTCAAAATGGGAAAGCGCACAGACAATTCCCGATTTAGGAAAAATATTACAACTTGGTACACTTTTCGGTGTTACTACGGACTATCTTTTGAAGGATGAAATTGAGGATGAAGAATTTACCGATGATCCGTCTGACGCAACTGTGAAGAAAATCAGCATAGAAGAAGCCAACGCATATCTTGAGCAGAGAAAACGTGCCTCTTGGCGTATTGCTTTTGCTACGCTCTTGTGTATTCTTTCTCCTATAACGCTTATCATTTTAAGTACGTTGTCCGCATTATCCGATCCGATCATAGCGCAACCGACTGCGGATGCGGTGGGATTGATTGTTCTTTTTGCATTCGTCCTGTGCGCCGTTCCGGTTTTTATTTACTGTGGATTTCAAAATGAACCGTATGCTTTTCTTGATAAGAACATTCCCTTTGAACTCGAATACGGAGTCAGAGGTTTAGTAACCGAAAAGAAAAAGAAATTCAGGACGAAATATATGAACTGCAATATCATCGCGACAGTTTTGTGTATTTTCTCCGTGATTCCTTTGATCGTATCATCCTTTACCGAAAATGAAATCCTTATTATTATGACGCTTGGGGTGTTGATGATTACCGTGGGCGTAGCTGTGGTAATGTTTATCGTGGTGGGCACGCAAAATGCAAGTATGCAAAAGCTCTTACAGGAGGGGGATTTTACAAGGCAAGAAAAAACGCGAACAAGTGTAAAAGATGTCGTGGGATTTTGTTATTGGGGCGTTTTAACGGCAATATTTCTTGCCGTTAGCTTTCTGCTGAATGGTTGGCATTTGTCATGGATCATATTTGCCGTAGGAGGTATATTGTTCCCGGTCGTGATGTGTATTTGTAATTACTTTGCCGATAGGCAGAAGAAAGACTAAAGTATGATCAAATTCCATTTGTTGGGGAGAATAGTAAGACAGGGGCTGACGGAAAACAACCGTCAGCCCTCAAAATTTGCGGTGCAGTAGGCAAAGATAGGCAAAACGATTGAATTGTTCATAAAATTATGATATAATTATGGGAACATATTTTTTATATTTGAGGAAAACGGAATGAGCTTTTTAGCAGATAAACGCAAACGAAAAATATTTATAATCACAACGTCCGTCCTTCTCGCTCTTGCAATTATCGTAGGAGCAAGTGCTATCTATCTCGGCGACTATTACCGCGCGGACAATGAAGCAATAGGAGCGTTTTTGCCACAAGGCACGACGTGGAAGGAGAAGGCGGACGGTACGATAGTGTTTGAACCCGAAGGAGCAACAAAGGGCTTCATCTTCTATCCCGGCGGTAAAGTGGAATATACAGCATACATTCCATTGATGCAGGCTTGTGCCGAGCAAGGAATTCTGTGTGTGCTTGTAGACATGCCCTTCAATCTCGCAGTGCTTGATATAAATGCCGCGGATGGCATACAGAAGGAATACCCGGAAATAGAGGATTGGTACATAGGCGGTCATTCGCTCGGCGGATCGATGGCGGCATCCTATCTTGAGAAGAATGCCGAGGACTATGAAGGGCTCATTTTGCTTGGCTCGTACTCCACGGCTGACCTCTCCGGCACAGACCTTGCCGTGCTTTCGGTTTTTTGCAGTGAGGATAAGGTGATGAACCGTGAAAAATACGACGAGAATAAGTCCAATCTGCCGACCAATTTTACAGAGATCATCATTTACGGCGGCTGCCATGCCTACTTTGGTATGTACGGCGCGCAGGATGGCGACGGTACACCTACTATCACAAACGAGGAACAAATCGATCAGACTGCAATTGCAATCTCAGAATTGGTCAACAAATAAGAATTTGACCATAAGATGCTTTAGTTAGATTGACGTCTCTTCATCCTTTGCCAATTAATATAACTGTAAATATCGTTGAACAGAAATGCTACGAAACAGACAACCACGGATATATATCGAATATCCGAAGCGCTTGCTAAGATCCATAAAACAATCAAGACAATGTCGTTTGCGGCATAAGCCAAAGCAAATGTTGGGCATCTGCGAAAGGTCAAGTACACAGCGAGAAAGCTTGTAGTTACTGAAATGGTGCTAGGTATAATATTCGCTGTATTGAAGTAATCAAGAATGAAATAAAACACTACTGTAACGATAAGTGTGAGCAGCCACATCAGGAGCTGTTCTGATTTACTGATATTATTTACTTTGACCTCTGCCTTGTTACCTTTGTATGGGTTATTGAGCCAAGAAATAAGAGCAAAGAGCGCCATCGGCATCGTCATTCCAAGGTATGTAATCATTTCACCGTAATAAGCGAAGGTATAGGAAATAATGCCGTAGAGCAAACTGAAAGCGATCATAAGAGACTGCCCGACGGGATTGCCCTTGGCGTTGAATATCAGCGAAGTCACACCAATCAGACATGCTATCAATGTCAAGTAGCTTTCACGGTCGAAAATGCAGAATGACAAAACGATAAAGAGAACGGATGCCGACCATAAGGCAAGCTCTGTTCCCGAAAAATAATTGGATAGTCTTTTCATGAAATCCTCCCCAAAAAAAGCATCCGTATACACATCTTCTAAGACCTAACGATGTGCAAACGGATGCTTTTTGCATCTTACTACCCGGTGGCAGTTATTTTTCATAATTATATCACAATTAAAGAGAAAAGTCAAGAAATTCAACACTCAATCTTTAGCCTATCTTTAGCGGAGCGTGATAGAATCCTTGTGTAAAATGGGAGAGGAGGTTATCGTATGGCGTTTCAAACGGTGTTCAAACGATACGAGCTGAAATACATGCTGACACTTGAACAGAAGGAACGAATACTTACGGCAATGTCACCGTATATGGAGCTTGACAAATACGGACGGACTACAATACGGAATATCTACTTTGATACCGACAATTATAGATTGATACGACGTTCGATCGAGAAGCCTGCCTATAAAGAAAAGCTGCGAACACGAAGCTACTCGAAGGCAACTGCTGACAGTACGGTTTTTGTAGAACTGAAGAAGAAATACGAAAAAGTGGTTTACAAGCGCAGACTTCCGCTGTGTGAGAGTGATGCTATGGCGTGGGTATGCCGAGAAAAAGCGTGTTCGTTTGATACGCAGATATCCCGTGAGATCGATTATTTTATCGACTTTTACGGAAAATTAAAGCCGACGGTGTTTCTCTCCTATGAGCGAGAAGCCTATTACGATAAGAGTGGTGGAGATTTCCGTGTGACCTTTGACGATCATATACTCTGCCGTCAAACCGACGTGAACCTCTGTTCAACCACCTACGGTACACCGATACTACCAGAAGGAAAGGTATTGATGGAGTTGAAATGCTCGGGTGGTATTCCGCTTTGGATGGTGGAGGTGCTATCCCGTGAGCGTATCTACAAAACCTCATTCTCAAAATACGGAATGGCGTACAGCACGCTGATATTTCCCGAACTATATCTGCCAAATTCAATAAAACGTAAGGAGATCATTACAAATGGATGCAATATTTAAGGGTATTTTCGATACAGAGCTGACACAGACCATTGAGGTCGGAGATTTCCTCCTCTGCCTTGGTGTGTCACTTGTGCTTGGATTGATTATGGCGGCGGCATACAGTTTCAAGAACGAACACACAAAGAGCTTTCTCGTCACATTGGCACTTCTGCCTGCCGTTGTCTGTGTGGTCATTATGATGGTCAACGGAAACATCGGCGCAGGCGTTGCGGTGGCAGGCGCGTTCAGTCTTGTTCGTTTCCGTTCTGCTCCCGGCTCTGCCAAAGAGATAGTCACTATTTTTCTTGCGATGGGGGCAGGTCTTTTTGCAGGTATGGGGTATCTGGGGTTTGCTGCGCCCTTTACCGTTATTATGTGGGGGATGTTCCTTATTTACACCTTGGTAGTAGGTGTTTCGGGGGCGGAAACGCTGACCAAGACTAACAAAATTACCATTCC
>JAZOLL010000046.1:0-8298 GCA_045653105.1 Eubacteriales bacterium | reverse complement strand
TCAGTCAGCTTCGCTGACAGCTCCCTTTACACAAGGGAGCCTTTGGCACATGAGCGTTCTCACACTATATTTTGTTTGATTCTTCTCATCGGTTAACCTCTTTTGAACCACGCGACTATCGCGTGGTTTTCGTTATACAATCAAAAAGGACTCCGTAAAAACGGAGTCCTTTAATTTGCTTTTCTCTTTAATTATTCAGCAACCTCTTCGGTCTCTACAGCCTCAACTGCCTCAACGGGCTGTGCCTCATCGAGAAGAGCTCTGATAGAAAGGCTTACCTTTCTGTTCTCCTCGTCGATAGCTGTGATCTTTGCGTCGACTACCTGACCGATCTCAAGCACGTCAGCAGGCTTTGCGATCTTCTGCTGAGCGATCTGAGAGATGTGGATAAGTCCGTCAACACCGTCAACGATCTCTGCAAATGCGCCGAAAGGCATCATGTTTACGATCTTAACGGGAGCAACGTCGCCAACTGCGTATTTAGCAGTGAAAACGTACCAGGGGTTTGTATCCTCTGTCTTGTAACCGAGAGAGATGCGTCTCTTCTCTGCGTCAAAGCTCTTAACGAATACTGTGATCTCGTCTCCAACGGAAACTACGTCAGCAGGTGTGCGGATAGGCTTCCAAGAAAGCTCTGTCTTATGTACCATACCGTCAACTCCGCCGAGGTCAACGAAAGCACCGTAAGCAGTCATGCTCTTAACAGCACCTGTGTATACCTTGCCCTCCTCGATAGAAGCCCAGAATGCAGCCTCGCGCTCACGACGCTCTTCACGAGCAACCACCTTGATAGAACCGATAGCTCTGTTACCCTTGATCTCGATAACGCGGAGCTTTACCTGCTCGCCCTTGATAGTAGCGAGATCCTCATCCTTCGGAACACCTGTCTGGGATGCGGGAACGAATACGCGGTTAGCGCCAACAAGAACGACAACACCGCCCTTTACGACCTCAACGACCTTACCCTCAAGAGTTTCCTTGGACTCGCAAGCCTCAACGATCTTCTTCCAGTTCTTGTCGGAGTCAACTCTCTTCTTAGAGAGCTCTGCAACACCCTCAATGTCGCTTACACGGATAACGAAGCCTTCTACCTCGTCGCCGCGCTTGAACATCTCGGTGAGCTTTACAGAAGTGTCATCTGTGATCTGTTCAGCCTTGATGATGCCGGTAACGTTTGTTCCGAGGTCAAGCTGAAGCTCAGCGTCGGTAACCAAAGTTACAGTTCCGGTGACGGTATCTCCTGTATTTAAAGTTTTGAGTGACAACTCAAGCAGTTCTTCGAAATTTTCCATCATTTCGCTCATGGTTTTATATACCTCCTGTATTAAGCCTGACGGAGTGGATGCTCCGGCAGCTATGCCTATTTTCGTATAGGCGAACGGATTATCAAGAAGCGAGGTGAGCTCGTCAGGATGCTCGATCCAGACTGTCCTCTCGCAATTCTTTTTACATACCGAGTAGAGCTTTGCGGTATTTGAGCTTTCCCTGCCGCCGATAACGATCATAAAATCGCACGCCGCAGACAGCTCCTCCGCCTCTTTTTGCCTTTTTTCAGTAACACTACATATTGTATCAAAAACTTGCGCGTTTGTATATAGTTTTTTGAAAATTTTCTGACTTTTTTTCCATTCGGACGTCTTTTGTGTGGTTTGCGACGCGAGTATGGGGGTTTTTGTCGACAAATTTACAAGCTCGCCGCGCGCTATCAGTTCCTCAAGCTCCTCTGCGGAGGAAAAGACCCGCTTTTCGCACTCGGCATAACTCATTATTCCCACTACCTCGGGATGATCCTCTGCCCCAAAGAGCAAAAAGAGCTTGTCCTCGCCCGAGTTCGCGGAGGCGATATTGTGTATCTTCTTCACGTAAGGACAGGTACAGTCCTCATATCTGAAAAACTCGTATTTTTCCGACAGAGCAGAAAGCAGCGCCTCATCCTGCTTTGGAACACCGTGTGCGCGGATAAAGACCGTGACGGGTGAGCTCTCTCCCGACGTTGCGGCGATCCGAGCCACGTCCTCTATCTTTATCACCTCTACACCGTTTTGGCGCAGATATTCGTTGTATATCTCGTTGTGGATAAGTGCTCCGAGCGTAAATATACGCTCGCCCGTCTGCCTCTCCGCTATGCGGCGCTCAAGGGCATCCGTAGCTCGCTTTACACCGAAGCAAAAGCCCGCGTTTTTAGCAACAGTAACACTCATTTTTTCTTTTCCTTTGCCGCTTTGGGATCAAAATTCTCACCGAGCTCGCAGACCTTGTCAAACACTATATCCGTCATGCGGTTATACTCCGCCATGCTCGCCTCGGTAAAGCCGAGCGAGTCAAATGGGATACGCTCACCGATAATGATATAGGTCCTGCCAAAGAGGGTGTACTTGTTTTTGCGGCGCCAGATATAGACAGGAACGATATCTGCCTTGGCGCGAGAAAAGATAAGCGCCGCGCCGTTCTTAGTCCCTGTAGTTCTGGGGTCTTTTTCGGGATATCTGTGTCCCTGCGGGAAAATACCGATACATTTCCCCTCGCCGAGCATCTCGACCGCACACTTTATAGCGCCAACGTCAGCACCCGAGCGATTTACGGGAAACGCGCCGAGCCCTCTTATGAGGGAGGCGAGGAGCGGTATCTTGAAAAGCTCCTTTTTCGCCATAAATCTTATCTGATGACGGCGGAACGCATAGCATATAAGAACAGGGTCCGAAGCTGACGCGTGGTTAGCGCACACCATAAAGCCGCCGTCCTTTGGCTCATTCGAGCGATCTATCACCTTTATTCTGTAGATAAGCCCCACTATCCAAGCAAAGATAGCGTAGCACACTATATAAAATCTTGTGTTTTGGGATTTGTTTCTATTCACCTGAGTTCCTCTCCGAAGGACTCTTATATACCGACCTTCTGCTTTATTATCTCAATAACTCCCTCAACGTTCTCCTCGACCGTCATTCCTGAGTTATCATAGAGGATAGCATCCTCTGCCGCGGTCGCGGGCGCGATCTCGCGGGTACTGTCATTCTTGTCTCTCTCATTCATCTCTGAGAGCACGTCCTCGTATTTCGCGTCGATCCCCTTAGCGATAAGCTCCTCATATCTTCTCTGCGCACGGCACTCCGCGGACGCGGTCATAAAGATCTTAACGTCAGCGTCGGGGAGAATGACAGTTCCTATATCTCTGCCGTCCATTACCACGCTGTTTTTTCTCGCGATAGATCTCTGTGTTTCGAGAAGGAACGCTCTTACCTCGCCTATTGCGGAGACAGCGGACGCGTACATAGACATCTCGGGTGTACGGATGGCGTCACCGGGACACTCACCGTTGAGGTAGACCTTCTGCACACCGTCCTCATATTTTACATCGATCTCTATCTCGGGAAGGCAAGCGGACACAGCCACGGCATCCTTGGGGTCAATGCCCTTGCTCTTTACGTAATATCCAATAGTTCTGTAGAGCGCGCCCGTATCAACGTAAACGATACCGAGCTTTGCCGCAAGCGCCTTTGCTACGGTGCTCTTTCCTGCCCCGCCGGGACCATCAATAGCTATTTTAATCATAATATCCTCCAAGGCTTACGCCATTTTTATTTTTCAGAGAGCGCCTCAAATGCCGCGCTCTCGCCCGCAAGCACTCCCGTTGAGAATGCTATCTGCAAATTGTATCCGCCCGTGTACGCGTCAAGGTCGATGACCTCGCCCGCAAAATAAAGTCCCGAGCATATCTTTGACTGCATTGTTTTGGGGTCTATCTCCCTGACCGAAACACCGCCCTTTGTGACTATCGCTTCCTTTATCGGTCTGAATCCCGAAATCGACACGCGGAAGCGTTTGATCACGTCACGAAGCGCGCCCCTCTCCTCTCTGGTTATAGAGTTGACCTTTTTTCTCTCGTCGATCCCGCTTCTTCTGATGACAACGTCTATCATCTTCTGCGGCAAAAGGTCGCCGAGCGCGTTCGCGAAATCGCGGTTCGCGTATTTTGTAAAGTCGGAGAGAAGTCTCGTGTCAAGCGCCTTGTCGTCAAGTGCGGGCTTGAGGTCGATGACTGCCTCATACTTGCCCGAAGCAACATCCGGAATATGCGCCGACGCGGAGAGTATCATCGGACCCGTCATGCCGAAATGCGTGAACATCATCTCGCCGAAGTCCTCGTACACTCGCTTGCCAGACTCCTTGTTCTCTATGGAAAGCGCCACGTTTTTGAGGGAAAGCCCCTGCATTCTCGGACAGTCCTTATCCTCTGAGGTGAGGGGCACGAGTGAAGGCAGAAGTGCTGTCACCGTGTGTCCGCAAGCTCTCGCGAACCTGTATCCGTCACCGTCAGAGCCCGTAAGCGGATAGGATTTACCTCCCGTTGCGACTATCACCGCCCTCGCAGACATTTTCCCGTCAGACGTAAGAACTCCGTCCACCGCGCCATCGACAACGCTTATATCCGTCACTCTGCGGTTTATCACACGCACGCCAGACTCCTTGAGCGTGCGGCTGAGCGCATGCACGATATCCCCCGCCTTGTCGGACACAGGGAAAACTCTCCTGCCTCGCTCGACCTTGAGCGGTACGCCCGCCTCCTCAAAGAAGCTCTTTGTGTCAGAAGGCTCAAAGCGAGAGAGCGCCGCATATAAAAACTTTGGATTCGTGGGTACGTTTTGCATAAACTCGGGGATCGTGCAGTCGTTTGTGACGTTGCATCTTCCCTTTCCCGTTATGCGGACCTTTTTGCCGATAGTGTCGTTTCTCTCAAAGAGGACAACGTCAGCTCCAAGCCTTGCGGCGCTTATCGCCGCCATAGCTCCTGCAGCGCCGCCGCCGATAACGGCAATATCGCAAGCGTCAGCCCTGTGTTTTGTCATAGACGTCATATTCATCCCATATCTCTTCGAGTCGGCGAAGTCTTATCGCCAGCTCGTCCTTCTTCTCTCTTGCCACGGCAACTATCATCGCGTTTATGATGCTAAGCGGCGCGACGAGGGAGTCCACAAAGGACGCCATATCGCTCTCCGCAACAAGCACCTGACTTGCCTCCTTTGCGATAGGAGACATCTTGCTGTCGGTGAGGGCGATAACGTCAGCTCCGATGTGTCTTGCATAGTCCACCGCGTTGATTATTCTCTTGGAATAACGCGGGAAGCTGATAGCTATCATAACGTCGTCCGCACTCATTCCCATTATCTCCTCAAACATCTCGCTGCCCGAGGTGGTGTTGACAAGCTCAACGTTGTCGAATATCATCTTGAGGTTGTGTCCCAAAAAGCCCGCAAGGGATGCCGAGGAACGAACACCGATAATATATATCTTTCTTGCGGATATCATATGCTTTATCGCTCCCTCAAATGCCTCTCTGTCAACTCCGTCAAGCGTGCGCTTTATCTTCTCGGAGTCAGCCAAAAGCACCTTTGAGAGAAGGTCTCCGTCACCGATGCGGTCGTGTGTGACCTCCATTCGCTGGAAAGAGGTGAGTTTTGTTCTCACCAGCTCGCGAAGCGACTGCTGAAGGTCGGGATATCCGTCAAATCCAAGCTCTATCGCAAAGCGGACAACGGTTGACTCGGACACGTTTACAAGTGCGCCAAGCTTTGCCGCGGTCATATATGCCGCCTTGTCGTAATGCTCGGTTATATAGTTTGCTATAAGTTTTTGTCCCTTTGAGAAGGAGGGCATTTTTGCCTCTATCTCTTTCAAAAGATTATTCTTCATTTTACTGCCTTTCTGTCATAGTGACCACAGTATCTCTTTTCATTATACCTATTTATAGATAAAAAGTCAACGGGTTTTAAGAATGTTTTGCAAGCGCCACCCCGCCCTCTTGCATTTTTGAACGTGGGCGAGATGGCAGGGTGCAGTAAATCCCCGCTCGTAAGTTTTCGCCCGCCTTTTTCAAAAGGCGGCGGGGGATTGTAAGGGGCGAGCAGCCCCTTACGGTCTTTTACGGCGCTTTTCTTTTTGTTAGCTTTTTCTTTTGCGCCCTCTTGCCCAAAAGAAAAAGCGGCAAACGATTTTGGCGGACGAAAACATTCTATAAGAGCCGCCCCTGTTGACAAAATCCGCGAAAAAATGTATAATTATCTAAAGACCAAAATGGAGGGCTTTATGGAAAGAATTCAAAGCTTTTGCGTTGACCACGATTATATAACCGAGGGGATATACGTCTCCCGCATTGACGGAGACATAACCACCTTTGACCTTCGAACACGCGTACCAAATATGGGCGACTATATGGACTCACTCACCATGCATTCGGTAGAGCATATGTTTGCCACCTGCATCAGAAACTCCGCGATAGGAGAGCGCGTGATATACTTTGGACCTATGGGCTGCAGAACAGGCTTTTATCTGCTCACAAGAGACGTCGAGCACGAGCTTGTCGTCTCCGAGATACTCAAAACGCTTGAATGGATAGCAGAAGAGAGTACCGTAATGTTCGGAGCTGAGAGAAAAGAATGCGGCAACTACCGCGAGCTCTCACTTGAGGCCGCAAAGCGCGAGGCAAAGAGATACCTCGACATACTTAAAACCAAAAAAATAGACCTCGTATATCCTGCGGGGGAGGAGCAATAATGATAGGAATAATCGGAGCTATGAAGATAGAGGTCGAGGCGCTGAAGAGCGCTATGACCGACAACAGGACAGAGTGTATCAGCGGCATAGATTTCGTATGCGGCACGCTCTGCGGCAAGGATGTGGTTGTGGCGCAATGCGGCATCGGCAAGGTGTTTGCGGCTATGGCGGCGCAGACGATGATAGTCCGCTTTGGAGTTGACACGCTCATAAACACGGGTGTTGCGGGAACACTGACAGACGCGCTTGGTGTTACCGACGTTGCGGTATCCACCGCCTGCGTTCAGCACGACATGGACACCTCTCCCCTGGGCGACCCCGTGGGTCTCATTTCGGGAATAAACGTGGTCGAGCTCCCTGCTGACAAGGCTCTCACAGAGGCTGTCGTATCCGCTGCCGCGGATCTTGGCATCAAGTGTGTGGCGGGCGTTATCGCATCCGGCGACCAGTTTATAAGCTCTGCCGAGAAAAAGCGCTACATAACAGAGAACTTCTCTGCCATAGCGTGTGAGATGGAGGGCGCGGCGATAGCACAGGTATGCTACGTCAACCGCATAGCATACGTTGTTATAAGAGCTATATCCGACTCTGCGGACGGCTCTGCGAATATGGACTACGGCGAGTTTGTAAAGCTTGCGGCAGAAAACTCCGCAAAGCTCCTCACCGCCGTGCTTGAAAGAATATAAATATAAATCTTAGGAGGACACATCATGAGATACGACATCGAAGGCGGAAATCTCCCCGTAGCAATACTGAAGCTTGAGCCGGGAGAGGTAGTTATCAGCGAATCGGGCGGACGCACCTGGATGAGAGGCCCTATCATCACCGAGACCACATCCTACGGCGGAGCTAAAAAGGCGCTTGGCAGACTCTTTACAGGAGAGAGTCTTTTTATGAGTAAATACACCGCGACAGGCCCTGCGGAGATGGCGTTTGCATCCTCCTTCCCCGGCAGGATAATAGTGCGCGAGTTAGCTCCCGGCCAGAGTATAATCTGCCAGAAGACCGCGTTCCTCTGCGGAATGGGTCCCCTTGAGCTCTCGGTACACTTCAGAAAGAAGCTCGGCTCGGGATTCTTTGGCGGCGAGGGCTTTATTATGCAGAAGGTCACAGGCCCCGGCATCGTATTCCTTGAGGTTGACGGATATTCTCCCGAATACGATCTTGCCCCGGGCGAGCAGCTTGTCTGCGACACGGGTGTCCTTGCGGTAATGGATGAGACCTGCTCTATGGACATTCAGGTAGTCAAGGGCGCGAAAAACATGTTCCTCGGCGGCGAGGGAATCTTCAATACCGTCATCACGGGCCCCGGAAAGGTATATCTGCAGAGTATGACAGTTGAAAAGCTGGCAAGACTGATAAACCCTTATCTTCCCAAAGAAGTACATCACGACTGAATAAATATCCCCCCGTAAAACGGGGGGTATTTCAGTTTCGGGCATAGCCCTAATATTACTGGCTGCGCACAAGTGCGCTTTTTATAGGCCTGCCAGCCATGCACAGGTTACTTACTACCCGTAAACGGGTCTCTCGGGTCGTAAATGCTTAACTGGTCAGCCTCGCGGTCTCTTTTTAATTGTTCACTTATGTACTCTGCTATTGCTTTTGTGTTCTTTCTTGCCGTATCTACATAGTATCCCTTACACCAAAATTCACAGTTTCGGTATGCAAATTTCATGTTCCCATATCGCTGGAATATCATCGGACTGCTCTTCCCTTTTAAGTATCCTAGAAAGTCCGAAACGCTCA
>JAZOLL010000045.1:0-7833 GCA_045653105.1 Eubacteriales bacterium | reverse complement strand
TCCAAAGTGTGCGGAGTGGGATGAAAGATTGATTTTTGCGGGATTTAAAGGTATTGGCGGATATGGCGGTTCGATGCCGTTTAAAGCGGCAATCGCAGACGGGCGCGGCGAGTTGCTTTTTAAAGAGTTGTTATTTTATCCTATGAGTCCAAAAAAAGCAAGTCGAAGGACTTGGATTTTTTCATTTGTGTCCGCAGGACACAACATCATTTGACCGAAGGTCAACTTCATTTTGAGCGGAGCGAGAACATCATTGCCGCTTGCGGCACAAATGAACGAAATTGCACTTCGTGCAAATGATGTGATGCTTCGCATCAATGATGTGGGCTTACGCCCAATGATGTTGCGCTTCGCGCAAATGTAGAGTTGCATTCAAGCACAAAAGTCCTTGATTTTCAAGGGCTTTTTGTGTTTTTAGGGGCAAAAAACAACTCTCCTTCACCATTGCACCTTTTACACGCCCTTATGGACTTGAACTTGTGACAATTTTTTTGCGCAATATTAAACTAATCGTTTATAAAAACAACTCAAATTAAACAACGCGGTTATTGTATTGTTACGTGTTGTTTGTTATAATGCAATCAGAGCAAGCGCTTGTTACTTTATTTTGGAGGAACAAAATGGACATATTTTTGAGTGAACAACTAAAAAAGTTGCGCAAAGAGAAAGGAAACACACAGGAAGATTTGGCTATGCATCTTGGAATTACTACCCAAGCGGTTTCCAAATGGGAACGTGAAGACGGATATCCCGATATTACTCTTTTGCCAGCAATCGCATCCTATTACAATGTAAGTATTGATGATCTTCTTGGTGTGGGAAAAATTGAAAAAGAAAAGAAAATTAAAGAATACAGAGAAAAAAACACAGAACTTGCTCGCTTGGGAAAGAACTTAGAAAGAATTAAGCTGTGGCGAAAAGCGAAAAAGGAATTTCCCAATGACTTATCTGTTTTGCATGGGTTGATGTATGCGTTACAGGCAGAAAGCAGAGAGAAAAACGCTGACGAGATCATTGAATATGGCGAACGCATTATGCAAGAATCCACAGATAATGTACTACGTGGTGGGGCAATTCAATCTCTTTGTTATACTTACTGTAGAAAAGGGGATATAGAAACTGCCCAAAAATATGCGAAGATGGCACCTATATATCATGTAACGGTGAATCAAATGATGCCCCATTTGCTTAACGGGAAAGAGGCAGTTAAATATTGCCAAACCAATATACAAACGCTTATGGATCTAATTATGGGCAATGTTAACGTTCTCATAAACAAGGGGAATTATTCCCCCGAGGAAGCGATTGAAGCGCGAAGCTTTGCAATCGATTGTTTTAAGTTGCTCTATCCCGATGGAAATTACGGATTTTATCATTGCAGACTGTCGACATTTTATCAAAGAATGGGGGATGACTATTTTAAGCTTGACAAAAATGAGGAAGTGATATCGTGTTTTGAAAAAGCAGCAGAACATGCCACTTGTTTTGATATGCGTGGAGATGGAAGGTATACCGCTTTTATGGTTAATCAAGCATCCTACTCTTCGGATGATGCAACCAAAGATCATACAGAGAACCAGTCGGGGTTGATATTAAAGGCTTTGAAAAAAGAACAATATACACATTTGCGGGATGATCCTCGTATAAAGAGAATAATTGAAAAGCTGACTCCGGTGGCAATTATGTAATTCATTTGGTAGGTTGCATTTTTATACTACGAGGCTAGCAAGAAAGCAGGTCAAACGACCTGCTTTTTTTGCTGGCTCCCCTCTTTCTGTCGGACTTGCATCGGCGACCCCATATTCATAACAGAAACCGAGCTTGGATCGGTGACTGCGACGTTTGCATATATTCAAACTCGCCGTTGAGCGAAGCGAGACAGGTCATCATGGGGATTTCCATAACTTACATTTGAATCATATCAGAGAAATATGTTATAATATATGAGAAATATAACATATTTCGGATAGGATAATGTTATACTTTCAAACTGATATATGGAGGTATAATGGATGAAAAAACTATTTGTTTTTTTGATGATCGTTTTAATGAGCGTGACTGTTTTTGCGATAAGTGTATCGGCGGCTACTACCCACACGGTAATGTTGGGAGATTCTATGTGGAAGATCGCTGTAAAATATGAGGTGGGAATTAGTGAGATCAAAGCGGCAAATCCGCAGATATCCAACCCCGATTTGATCTATCCCGGTCAGATTTTAACGATACCTACGACAGACTCCTCGGTTTTAAGCTATGAAAAAGAGGTAGTTCGACTTGTAAATGAGGAAAGAGCAAAGAGAGGTCTCCCTGCGCTTACATACAACTGGGAGCTGAGCCGCGTTGCGCGATACAAGTCGCAGGATATGAAGGACAACAAATATTTTTCTCACACGAGTCCTGTATACGGTACGCCTTTTCAGATGATGAAGAATTTTGGCATCACGTACAGAAGCGCGGGAGAGAATATAGCGCGAGGTCAGAAAACTCCGCAGGCTGTTGTAAATGCGTGGATGAATTCTTCGGGCCACCGTGCGAATATTTTGAATCCCTCATTTACGCAGATGGGTGTGGGTTACGTTGCCAGCGGAAATTATTGGACGCAGATGTTTATTGGCAAATAAAAGAAAAAAGATAAAAAAGGCATACGCTTAGCGTATGCCTTTTGATTTTTAGTTTCTCTCGTCGAGAGGAATATAGTCGATGTGGTGAGGAAGGAATTTGTATGCAGGACGGATTATCTTCTTTGCTGTCTGGAATTCCTCTATGCGATGAGCGCACCAACCCGCAACTCTCGCGATAGCGAAGAGGGGGGTGTACATCTCTGTGGGAATACCGAGCATTCTGTAAACGAGACCCGAATAAAGGTCAACATTTGCGCACATAACTCTGTTTGTGCCCTTGTGAGCATTGAAAAGGTCGGGAGTTATTCGCTCGATAGACTCAAGGAGTTTGAAATCCTCTCCGTAGCCCTTTTCAATAGCGAGCTTTTGCGCGTACTTTTTCAGCATTACCGCACGAGGGTCGGATTTTGTGTAGATCGCGTGCCCCATACCGTAGATAAGACCTGAGCCGTCATTTGCTTCCTTGTTGAGTATCTTCTGGAGGAAAGCGGTGATCTCCTCATCATCGTTTACATCGTGTATGTTTTCCTTGGCGCAGTCAAACATTTGCTGGACCTTTATGTTAGCACCGCCGTGGAGAGGTCCCTTGAGAGAGCCGATCGCAGCGCTTATAGCGGAATATGTATCTGTTCCCGAAGATGAGAGAACTCGGCAGGAGAAGGTGGAGTTGTTACCGCCGCCGTGCTCTGCCTGAATTACCATACACAGGTCGAGAAGCTTTGCTTCTTCCTCTGTGTACTGCTTGCTGGAGCGGAGTATTCTCAAAAAGTTCTGTGCGGTTCCTATATTGTCGTGAGCTTTATGGAGATTGAGGCTCTTTCCGTGATACGCGCTGCGATATACAGCATAAGAATGAGCCGCGATAACGGGGAGCTTTGCGATGATCTCGATGCACTGCCTGAGCATATTTTCAAGCGATGTATCATCGGGATTTTCGTCATAGGAATAGAGAGAAAGCACGCCTATCGACATTTTGTTCATTATAGAGGTCGAAGGAACGCTCATAAGAACATCCTCGGTGAATCTGTGAGGAAGATGACGTCTGTCCGCAAGGAGGGCAGTGAAATTTTCAAGCTCGCCTTTTGTGGGGAGCTTGCCGAAAAGGAGAAGATATATGCACTCCTCAAAGCCGTATCTATCCTCGCTTACAAAGCCGTCTATAAGAGAGGTCATATCAAGACCTCTGTATTCAAGCTTACCGTCAACAGGGGTCTTTTCGCCCTCACTGACAACGTATCCGTGCGCGTTACCTATATTGGTTACGCCCGCAACGACACCTGTGCCGTCAGGCTCACGGAGACCTCTTTTTATACGGTAGCTATCAAACGCGTCAGAGGGCAGAGTGTATACCTGCTTTGCCGCATCAAGCACCTTGCTGAAATCGCCGTTTTCGGTTGTTTTATCTATCATAAAGGAAACACCTCCCGAATAATAACATTAGAATATAGTATAGCAGAAAAGGTAAAAATTTGCAAGTAAAAAACACGCTTTATTCATATTGTTTACATTTTGTTAATACTATTCAGCATCGCGACTGACTTTGAAAAGGTAAGAGAGAAATTTGCGAGTACGCAACTTGCATAGGTCGGAAAAGAGAAAATTACGCTCTCAAAGATGTGTTGATTTTTTTCGGAATATGTTGTATAATAAATATAATATGCATCATGCAAGTTAGCGTTGGAGGTGTAGGCTTGGATAATCGATTTGAAAGGGAAGAGATGCTGATCGGAAAAGAGGCGGTCGGCAGATTGAGATCTGCTCGCGTGGCTCTTTTCGGTGTTGGCGGTGTTGGAGCCGCTGCTGCCGAGGCTTTGGCAAGAGGCGGAATCGGTGCGATAGATCTCATCGACAATGACACTGTGTCTATTACTAATATAAACCGTCAGCTTTGCGCCCTCACCTCAACAGTAGGCAGACTTAAGGTTGACGTTGTCGCAGAGCGTATTCTTGATATAGATCCTACCATCAAGGTCGGCAAATATCCTATATTCTTTTTGCCTGATACCGAGTTTGATCTTTCGGGCTACGATTATATCATAGATGCTATAGACACCGTTAGCGCAAAGATAGAGATAGCTGTGCGCGCAAAAGCGTGCGGAGTTCCCGTGATAAGCTGTATGGGAACGGGTAACAAGCTCGATCCGACAGCATTTTGCGTTGAGGATCTTGCAAAGACCTCGGGTTGTCCTCTAGCTCGCGTGATGAGGAGAGAGCTCAAGCAAAGGGGAATAGCGCACCAGAAGGTCGTTTACTCCAAGGAGCTGCCGAGAAAGCCCGAGAGCTCTATTGAGGATGCAAACGGAAAGCATCCGCCCGCAAGTATATCCTTCGTACCGCCCGTGGCGGGCTTTATCGCCGCAGGCGAGGTGATAAAGGATGTTCTGGGTTTATCCTGACAAGGAGGGTTTGACTATGGCAAAGATAAAATGGCGTGGCGGTGCGCTCACCGCACCTGTACCGCCCGCAATGGTAACTTGCGGCGATATGGAACGCTCAAATATAATAACCGTGGCATGGACGGGAATTACAAACACCGTACCGCCTAAGACCTATATATCGGTAAGACCGAGCAGATATTCCTACGGATTTATAAAGGAGAGCGGCGAGTTTGTGATAAACCTTACCCCCGCAAAGCTTATCAAAGAGGCGGATTTTTGCGGAATATACACGGGCGCTAAGGTTGACAAGTTTGCGAAATGCGGCTTTACCAAGGAGGCGGCGAGCGAGCTGTCTTGCCCTATTATCGCAGAGAGTCCTCTCTCTCTTGAGTGCAGAGTGACAGACGTAATAGAGCTTGGCTCACACCATATGTTTATGGCGGACATAGTCGCTATCGACGTTGACGATTCGCTCCTTGACGAGTCCGGAAAGATGCACCTTGAGAGGGCAGGGCTTGCCGCGTTTGCTCACGGAGAATATTTTGAGCTTGGCAGAAAAATCGGCAAATTCGGATTTTCTGCGCAGAAAAAGCGTAAAAAAGTTAAAAAAAGCCCGAAAAAATAAAATTGTTTACAAATAAACCTTGTATTGCTAACAATAATTGAGCTATCATATAAGGTAGAGTAGTTTGGCGGAGGATGATATGTTCGGCTATGTAAAAACGCATACACCCGAAATGAAGGTGTCTGAATACGAATATTATCGCGCCGCCTATTGCGGACTTTGTCGCTCTATGGGAAAGTGTACGGGTCAGTGCTCAAGGATGACTCTGAGCTATGATTTTGCCTTTCTGGCGCTTGTGAGACAGGCGCTCGCGGGCGAGTGCGCTTGCCTTGAGCGAAAGAGATGTATCGCACATCCTCTTCGCCGTCGCGCGATGATGAAGAGAGGACCGCAGCTCGATTTTTGCTCCTATGCGGCGGCAATCCTCACCTATCACAAGCTCGCGGACGATATCTCGGACGAGAGCGGAGGAAAGCGAATGCTCGCTTATATGACGCGCCCTTTGGCAAGATCTATGAGAAAAAAGGCGATAAAAAAGGGCGGACTTGCAGCCCTTGACGCAGCTGTAGCCGAAAAGCTTGCAAGACTTTCTGAGTTTGAGGCAAGCCGTGTGGCGAGCGTTGACACCCCCGCCGATATTTTCGGCGAGATACTCTCTGACATTATGGCAGAGGGCTTTGAAGGCACAAAGGAGAAGGTGGCAAGGGCTATCGGCTATCACGTAGGCCGTTGGATATACATAACCGACGCGCTTGACGATCTATCCGAGGATGTGGAAAAGAAGAGATATAATCCCTTTATCCTGCTTTACGGAGAGACACTTGACGAGGGTAAAAAGGAGCTTATATCCGCCGCGCTCAAAAATGAGCTTTGCGATGCCGAGCGTGCGTTTGACCTGATAGATTTTGGGGATAACAAAATGCTCGAGAACATAATATGTAATATAATTTATCTTGGAATGCCCAACACGGTGGAGCGTGTGATGAGCCGTGAGGACTCCAAGGGAAAGATGACAAACAGTAGAAAGAAAGGACACTTTGAAGAGATATGAAGGATCCATACAAGGTGCTTGGCGTTTCCTCAAACGCCACCGACGATGAGATAAAAAAAGCATACAGAGAGCTTGTTCGCAAGTATCATCCCGATAAATATCGCGACAGCGATCTCGCTGATCTCGCAAACGAGAAGATGAAGGAGATAAACGCGGCATACGAGGAGATACAGAAGATGCGCGCTTCGGGTGGAAACACCAAGAGCGGCTCTTACAATGCGGGCGGCTACGGAGGCGGATATAGCGGTGGCTACGGTTACGGAAGCTCATCCTCGGGAAATCCGAGATACGCCCAGGTCCGCAGAATGATAAATACAGGCCATTATGACGAGGCAAGCAGAATACTTAACGAGGTCGTAGAGGCAGACCGTGATGCGGAGTGGTTTTTCCTTACGGGATATATCCTTCTCAAGCGCGGACATTATGTTGATGCGCAGAAGTATTTCGATACCGCGTGCTCGATGGATCCCTACAATCAGGAATATCGTGCGGCTCAGCAGGAGCTCTCAAGAAGAGCGAACGGCTACGGTGGAGGATATTCCACCACACAGACCGGCGGTTGCTCGGGCTGTGACGTATGCTCCGGACTTATGTGTGCAGACTGTTGCTGTGAGTGCTGTGGCGGCGGCTTGATATCCTGCTGCTGATAGGGGATATTTATGAAGATCGGAGATAGAAGCGAGAGGACGAAAAAGATCGCCATTTCCGCTATGCTCAGCGCACTTGGAGTGGTTGTGCTCTATATAGGCGCTGTGATAGAGGTCGTGGATATATCTATGGCGGTGGTCGCGTCGCTTTTCGCTATATTTGCTGTAATAGAGTTTGGCTCCGCCTTTGCGTGGTCGATATACGCTATAACGGGAATACTCTCTGCGGTGCTAATTCCAAACAAGTTTCCCGCGATAATGTATATCCTCTTTTTCGGATTTTATCCAATAATCAAGGAAAAGCTGGAGAGATTTCCAAAGAAAATAACGCAGTGGATATCAAAGGAGATAATCTTTAATATTTGTCTTGTGCTTCTTATGATCATCGGCAACTATTTCTTGATGATAGATATCAAGGAATGGCTTGAGATCGAGATAATCTTCTTCCTTTTGGCAAACGTTGTGTTTGTTGTATACGATTTTGCGCTCACGCGCTTGATATCCTTTTATTTCTTCAAATTAAGAGGAAAATTTAAATTGAGATAAAAAAACAGCCCACATTGGCGTACCT
>JAZOLL010000044.1:0-31623 GCA_045653105.1 Eubacteriales bacterium | reverse complement strand
CCAGACATATGCCTACAGGCCGCGAGAACACTGTTTCGCAGATGAAGGAGCTCGTAGCGCAAAACTATAACCACCCCTGTATCGTTGTTTGGGGACTTTCCAACGAGATCTCTATCGGAGGATCTACCGAGGATCTTCTCGGAAACCACCGTATTTTGAACGATCTCGTTCATGAAATGGACAAGACTCGTCTTACAACCATCGCGGCTGTTTCTATGTGTAAGATGGATGATCCCTATCTTCTTATCCCCGACGTTGTTTCCTACAACCACTACTTCGGTTGGTACGGTGGCGACACCACAATGAACGGTCCTTGGTTCGACAAGTTCCACGAGATGCACCCCACAATTCCGATAGGCTGCTCCCAGTACGGCTGTGAAGCTCTCAACTGGCACACAAGCACACCCAGACAGGGCGACTACACCGAGGAATATCAGTCCTACTACCACGAGGAGCTCATCAAGCAGCTCTTTACAAGAAAGTACATGTGGGCTACTCACGTTTGGAATATGTTTGACTTTGGTGCTGACGCAAGAGCCGAGGGCGGCGAGAACGGTCAGAACCACAAGGGTCTCGTTACCATGGATAGAAAGTATAAGAAGGACTCCTTCTACGCTTACAAGGCATGGCTCGTTTCTCCCGAGGTAGATCCCTTTGTTCACCTCTGCTCCAAGAGATACGTTGACAGAGTTGAGGACGTTACAAAGGTAACTGTTTACTCTAACCTCCCCGAGGTTGAGCTCTTTGTAAACGGTGAGAGCATCGGAAAGAAAACAGCTGAGGATCACTTCTTCTATTTTGACGTACCGAACGTTGGTGAGACAACTATCACCGCGAAGGCAGGAGAGCTTACCGATGAGGCTAAGATCCGCAAGGTCGACGAGATGAACATGGACTATGTTCTCGTTGAAAAGGGCGCGGTTCTCAACTGGTTCGATATAAACGCTCCCGAGGGACGCTTCTCCCTCAACGACAAGATCTCCGACATTATGGAGACCAAGAGAGGTAAGATTTGGTTTGTCGGCATGGGTCTCAAGCTCAAAAAGAAGATGAACGCAGGCAAGAAGTCCGGTGAAAAGAAGTCTGGTGGCTTTGAGGTTGACCTCAATGGCGGCGAGAGCGGCGGCATTATGCAGATGCTTGGCGGCTTCAGCGTTCTCCGCCTTACAAGTATGATGGGAATGATGAATGTTTCCTTCACCAAGGAAGAGCTCCTCAAGATGAACAAAAAGCTCAACCGAATCAGAAAGCCCAAAAAATAATTAAAAGCATGATCAAAGGGGACACTCAACGGGTGTCCCCTTTTAATTTATAAAACCGCTTGAAAAAAATAAGAGATAGAGGTATAATTATTGGTGTAGAAGATAGGAAAGGATAGGGTTAAAAATCATGACACTTGAAGAGCGCCACGCGCAGGTGGAGGGATATCTCGGGCAAGAGGTAAGCATAGAGATCGATCGCCCGATAGGCTACGTGCATCACAAAGGTGAGAAGACATTGACCTATCCCATAAATTACGGATATATCCCCGGTGTCCTAGGCGGCGATGGGGAAGAGCTTGACGTGTTTTTGGTGGGGGTTGACACACCTGTCGAGACATATACGGGACGAATTATCGGCATTGTCTATCGCGCAGATGACGTTGAGGATAAGCTGGTAATGGCGCCGACAGGTGAAACCTTTACGGCGGAAGAGATCGCCCAAGCAGTGTATTTCCAGGAGAAATATTATAAGACAACGATCCTCTCGATTGACGGAACGAGCGCGACGGTAAATGGATAAAATATAAGGATCGTTTTCTTTTGGGTGCTTTTCTTTTTCAGGTGGCTATATGCTTGGTTGACGGAAGAAACTCAGAAGTAAATGGATGAAATATAAGGATTGTTTTCTTTTGGGTACTTTTCTTTTTCAAAAGAAAAGTACCTTGACTTTTCTTTTTTGTAGTGATATAATGATTTTATTCTAAGAAAGAAGGTAAATTACCATGATAAAAGGATTCAAAATGCATCTTTACGATGGCATGGAGGCTGAGTACGAGAAGAGACACAACGAGCTTTGGCCCGAAATGCAGGATATGATACACGAGTACGGCGGAAAGAACTATACAATATTCCTCGACTGCGAGACAAACACACTTTTCGGTTACATCGAGATAGAGAGCGAGGAGCTTTGGGCAAAGTCTGCCGACACCGCTATCTGCAGAAAGTGGTGGGATTTCATGGCTGACATTATGGACACAAATCCCGACAACAGCCCTGTATCTATCGATCTTGTAAACGTATTCCACCTTGACTGATACGGAGAGACTATGAGCATAAGAATAGGAATATTCGGCTACGGAAATCTAGGCCGCGGAATTGAGTGTGCTATCAAGCAGAACGAGGATATGGAGCTTGTTGCTGTCTTTACACGAAGAGATCCGAGTACGCTGAAGATAAACACCGATGGTGCTGTAGTCGCCAAAGCCGATGGTGTTGAGCATTTTATTGGAAAGATAGACGTTATGATCCTCTGTGGCGGAAGCGCGACAGATCTGCCTGTGCAGACTCCCGCGCTTGCAAAGCTTTTCTGTGTTGTGGATAGCTTTGATACCCACGCGCGTATTCCCGAGCACTTTGCGGCTGTGGATTCTGCGGCAAGAGAGGGCGGAAATACCGCTATGATATCTGTTGGATGGGATCCCGGAATGTTTTCACTCGCACGCCTTTACGCAGGCGCGATGCTCCCTGACGGAAAGGATTATACCTTTTGGGGCAAGGGCGTTAGCCAAGGTCATTCTGACGCGATTCGCCGCATTGACGGAGTTGCAAACGCAAAGCAGTACACGATACCGATAGAGGAGGCTCTTGAAGCGGTCAGAAGCGGCAGCGAGCCTCAGCTCACCGCAAGACAGAAGCATCTTCGTGAGTGCTTTGTGGTAGCCTGCGAGGGTGCTGACAAAGAGAGGATCGAGCGTGAGATAAAGGAAATGCCCAATTATTTTGCGGACTACGATACGATAGTTCATTTTATTACCGAGGAGGAGCTTGCTCGTGACCATGCGGGTATTCCTCACGGCGGATTTGTTATAAGAACAGGAAAGACAGGACGCTCGCTTGAGAACAACCACGTGATAGAGTACAGCTTGAAGCTTGATTCCAATCCCGAGTTTACCGCGTCGGTTATCGTCGCATTCGCGCGCGCTACCTACAGAATGAAAAAAGAGGGAACGATCGGTTGCAAGACGGTCTTTGACGTGCCCCCGATATATCTCTCCCCTAAAAACAGAGATGACGTTATAAAAGAGCTTTTATAATAAAAAACCACGGACTATCGGTCCGTGGTTTTTTGGTTACAAAACAGCCCCACACCGATCGGTGTGGGGCTGTTTATAGGTTTGAAACTATTTCTTTTTAAGAATTAGTCATTAAAGTTATTCATGATATCTTCAGCCTGAGCAAGAGCGTTTGAATATCTGGAATCGAATTCGTTCTCAAATCTGTTTCTCTTGATCTTAGCCATATTGGTGTACATAGTGTAGAGACCGCCAAAGTCGTACATAACGCCGATATCGTATCTTACACTTTCAAAGAGAATGTCAAGCATGTCAGCTGCTCTCTGGTCCTGAGCGTTCTGGATCTTACACTTGATCTCATAGTAAGCTACGAGAGTTGTGTCAGTGGAAGACTCAGAAAGTGCCTGGAGGAAGAATCCGGACTGAGCGGAATCGGATACTGTGTAGGGAATAGCTACAACAGCACCTGTTGTTCCCGAAGGAGTAGAGTAGAATCTATCCTGGTTAGCATTTGCCTTGGGGTAGGGAAGGAAGGAGTACTCGAAGTCAACAAGCTGAGAGATCGAAGCACCGGTGTGAATTCTGTCAAGAGAAGAAAGAACATCAGAGCAGAAGAGCTCCTTCTCCCAACCGAAGAGCTCGATGTGCTCCTGATACTCGGTGTTTTGAATGTCAGTTACGAAGAGAGACTGCTTCTTGTCGAAGAGGAACTCACCAACTGCGTCGACAACGTTACCGGTTGTTTCCTTGTTGTTTACTATAACAACTTCGCCTTCGTCGTTAAGCTCGGAGATCTTAACGCCTGCGCCAAGAACGAATGTTGCGAGAGACTGATATGCGGGAAGTCCAAGTCCGAAGTAGTCACCCGAACCGTCATCCTTGAACTCTCCAAGTGTAAGGTTGGAGTTTCCATCCTTGGATGAAGCCTTTACGAGGCCTGCGAAATACTCAACTGTCCAGCCGTTGTTGGCAACAGTGTCCTCAAGGTAGCCCCAGCCGTTAACTCTTGCCATTTCTCTGTTGTAGAAAAGGACTTCAGTTCTGTCCTTATCCTGGAGAAGGAAGTCACTTACTGTGAAGTAAAGCTTACCTGTGATAGCGAGGTCAACTCTTGCGTTCTGGTCCCAAGATGCATGATCAAGGTCTATGTACTCTACAGAAGCAAGGTCAAGCAAAAACTCCTGCTCTGCGTGCTGAGCAGCATCAAGAGGACGGTAGAGACAAATGTCGTAAAGATCTTCACCGGTCTTGTAGAGGTCAGCCATTTCATTCTTAACTACGTCTACAAGGTTCTGCTTAACTTCGAAGTTGTAAGTTTCCTTGAGAAGAGTGTTTCTCTCCCAAACTGCCTTACCAACAACGTCGTCGGTCATTTCTTCACGCCAGATCTCGAGGTTCTCAAACTGCTTTGTCTTAGTACCGGAGTGACCGAGTACGAGACACTCTTCACCGTTCCAGTCAGCTGCGGGAAGGCTGGAGTTAGCGAGAGATCCGCCACCGCCACCGCCCCGACCGTCGTCATCGTCTTTGTCCTTGCGGCAACCTACGAAACAAGTCAAGAGCATAAGCAATGCACAGAGAAGCGCGAGGATTCTCAATGAATTTTTCATGTTTTTTTTCCTTTCTGTTTGCGTTATTTTGTGGATAGACGCTATTTTTCTTTGTATATCCTATAATATTATAACATACATTTCAAAAAAATGTGTACAAAATAAAGCACACTTTGTACACGATATTAGCCTAATTTTGTGGAATATTTTGTACAAAAGCACTGCTTTCCAGTGAATGTATGTCTCTGTTTTTGTAAAAACTAATCTTGGAGGTGATGGCGTGAAAATACTTGAGATAATAAGTGATATGAATATTGGCGGGGCAGGAAGAGTTCTTTTGGAGCGACTTGAAAAGTCCCTGGTTGAGGGGGAGGAAACTATAGTACTTTTGCCTAAAAACAGCGCACTGAAAGCTCGATTTGAGAATGCAAAGATAAAGGTTTTGGAGTTTGACGGGTGCGCCGACAGATCCTTTGATATAGGAGCGATCTTTAAATTGAAAGGGATCATACGGGCTCTCTCACCCGACGTTGTAAATACACACGGGTGTCTCAGTGCGAGGATCGCTGCCACGCTTGCTCGCGTACCGGTGAGGATATACACGCGACACTGTACCTATCCTGTGCCTCGGATTTTGAGTAGCTTTCCTGTAAAGCAAGTGCTAGGTATGATAGGCGTTTTGCTATCTCCACACGCGATAGCTGTGGCGGACGCGGCAGAGGAGGATCTTGTGAGCATGGGATATCCTCGAGAGAGGATAAGAGTAATAATAAACGGTGTCGGGGGATTTCAAAGATTTTCCGATGAGAAAACAGCCGAGCTACGACGAATGGCGAGGCTTGACGGAAAATTTGTCGTGGGCATATCGGCAAGGGTGGAGAAGTGCAAGGGGCACGAGTGTTTTGTCAGGGCGGCAAAGCTCCTCTCTGCGGATGACCGTTACCGCTTTGTGATAATGGGGACGGGTAGCGAGCTTGAAAATATAAAAGCTCTTGCAACCGAGCTTGGTATATACGATAAGATAATTTTTACAGGATTTTGTGAGAATGTTGAGCACTGGCTCAACTGCTTCGATCTTAACGTGAACTGCTCTGTTGGAACAGAGACCTCCTCATTGGCACTCTCCGAGGGGATGAGCATAGGACTCCCCGCGGTGGCGAGCAATTACGGTGGAAACACCTATATGGTGCGCCACGGAGAGAACGGATTTATATACGAAAAAGGAAATTTCAGAGAACTTGCAAAAAGCATATCCGAAATAGCCGACTCCCCTGAACTTTACTCCAAAATGTCAGATGCAGCATACCGCAGATTCAAAGAGGAGCTAAACTCCGAGAGAATGAGCGCGGACACCTTAGCTTTTTACCGAGAGCTTTACGAGGAGAGGGTTGGAGAGAGCGCACTGACAGAGTAGGTCAGCAAAGAGATAGTGCTTCGACCGCACCGCTTTTGCATATTGCGGAGGTATGCTCGAAGAGAAAATATTCGCTCATTTCGGGGGACTCCTCGTCTCCGAATTCAAGTATAAAAGGATAGCGTTGAAGCACAGATAACCCATCGTCATTCGGATGAGAGAGAACAAGATAAAATCTCTCGCCATCGGATATATAAGCGCGGCTTTCTCTTGAATATCCGCATCTTTTCAGAGCGCGGCAGAGTGCTATCATCGCTTCAAGCGTATCAAAAGAAAAGACAGCGGATATGTATTTTTCTTTAGTAGCTTTCTTTTTCTTTAACGCTATCTCCGCGAGTGCTGTGTGAGGCGTGTCGTAGGCGTCCTCGTCGCTCTCGTCGTGGTACATTGAGCCTATCTTGGTGACGAATATTTCGCATCCTCCCTCTCTTGATGGATAGAGTTGAACTACCACCTTTTGACCGTCAGTGTCAAAGCCTGTGCGGCGCTTTGCGCGGCTGAGCACGTCCCAGAACATTCGTTTGGTTTCTGTATTTGCATAATCAAGGTCGTCGGCTTCAAGCTCAAAGCGTGCGAGGTCCTTTGCCGTCAGCATTACCTTGATTTTAGAATCGCTTATAAGGATAAATTCCATAATTCCTCCTATTATTTAACCTATTACAATTATAATCTCAAAGAGGGAAAAAGGTAACCCCTAAAATTTTGGAAATAAGTCAGCTTTGTTTTCCTCGCTTGTTGACGAGTGAGAAATTTAATGATATAATTGAAGTAATATTTGTGAGGAAGGGGGATAAGATGAGATACCTTGAGGATAGCTGCTCGATAGAGCTCTCACTTGATGAGCTTTGCGAGAGGGCATTTAAAAAATCAAACTATTATATAGGCTCGCGTGCCACAGCTCACGAAGGGCGACTCACCCCCGAAATCTATGAAAAGGTGAGAGGGACGGCAGGCGCGTTTTATCGCGCGGAGGTGCCGCTTACAAATACTTTCGCGATTGAAGGAATATACTATACAGTCAGTGCCGTAGCTGACGGTATAATACACACAAAGGAAGGATACGTGCTCGATGAGATCCTTCGTGTGAGAGAGCTTGATTTTATCGCTCCTCCGAGAGATGCTTTTTTGGCGAAAATGAAGTGTTGCGCGTATTTTCTTGCGTGCAGAGAATACCTTGATAGTATCAAGACAAGACTTGCGCTTGTTAATGCGGAGAGCACAAAGGTAAAATTTTTTAGCTACGAATATAGCATAGAGGAGCTTCGCGCGTTCTATGTCTCAATGCTTGGCGAGATAAAGAGAGACGCGATGATAGTGAAGCAGAGAGTAGAAGAGGTACTCCCGAGTGCACGCTCGGTGACCTTCCCCTACAGTGAGCTTCGCGAGGGACAGGAGCTGATGATAAGAGAGACCTACAGGGTGATAAAGCGCGGCAAGCGTCTCTTTGTCAACGCACCCACGGGTACGGGCAAGACCGTCTCCGCACTTTATCCTGCTGTACGTGCGCTCGGAGAGGGTAAGATAGACAGAATATTCTATCTCACCGCAAAGTCGAGCACGAGACGTGAGGCATACCGCGCGGCGGGCAAGCTTTTTGAGGCTGGAGCGCATCTGCGAACCATAGTGCTTCACGCAAAGGAATTTATGTGCGGACGCGCGGCGAAGACTGTTGCGGATATGATGGGCGCGCCGAGACCCGCTTGCGACCGAAAGAAATGCGAGCTCGCGAGGGGATATTACGAGCGCTCACAGGACGCGGTCTTTGAGCTTCTTTCAAAACAAAACGGGTTCACCGCGCAGATAATTACCGAGGTGGCGAGAAAGTACAAAGTGTGTCCGTACGAGCTCTCGCTTGACCTCTCCGAATACTGCGATATAATAATTTGCGATTATAACTACGTTTTTGATCCGTCTGTTTATTTGAGGAGATATTTCTCGGAGGATGGCGAGTGCGGACGCTACGTTTTCCTCTTTGACGAGGCGCACAACCTTGCCGACAGGGCGAGAGATATGTATTCCGCAACCCTCAGAAGAGGAGAGTTTGAACGTGTTTATGCGAGGATAGATCCCTCACTTCGCGAGCTCAACGAGGCTTTCGAGGGAGTGATGATGACAATTCGCTCGAAAAAGCGACTCTGCAAGGACAGTCTTACAAGAAGTGAGGACGGAGAGGAACGGGGATTCTATATGAACAAGGCACTCCCCACAGACTTTGTGGAGGAGCTTGATAAGTTCAGAAAAACAGTTGCTAAATGGCTCAAAAGGAACGAGGACAGATTTTCTGATCCCGAGCTTGACAGACTGCTTGAGAATATTCGTCGCTTTGTGACCGTGAGTGAGTATTTTGACGAAAGATTCTTGTTTTACATTGAAATATCGGGTGGAGATATGCTGTTTAAGATCTACTGTCTCGACCCGTCGGATATAGCGGATAGGATGCAGAAAAGGGCAGTGAGCTCGCTGTTCTTCTCGGCAACGCTTACTCCCCCAGATTACTTTGTCGATGTTCTTGGAGGTGGCAAGGATGCGAGCTACGTGTCTATACCGTCTCCCTATGACGGAGACCGACTTCTTGTTATGAACGCTGGGTATCTGAGCACAAAGTTTGAGGACAGAGAGAAGAGTATTAAAAAGTACGTGAGCGTTATAGCCGCAACGGTTTCCGCAAAGGCAGGAAATTACATAGTTTATTTCCCATCCTACCGTATGCTTCGCGACGTGGCGGATGCTTTTGCCAAAAAGTATCCCTCGGTTTCGCTTATAATACAGTCTCCGAATATGAAGAACAAGGAAAAGGAAGAGTTCCTTGATAACTTTAAAGATGACAGCGGAAAGCTCAGAGTTGGCTTTTGCGTGCTCGGAGGCTCTTTTGCAGAGGGAATAGATCTCCCCGGCAGCCGTCTTATTGGCACGGTCATATTCGGTGTGGGACTCCCCGGGCTCTCAAACGAGAACAACATAATAAGAGATTACTATGACGTTCAAAACGGAGAGGGCTATGATTACGCATATACATTCCCGGGCATGAATAACGTGCTCCAGGCGGTGGGTAGAGTTATCAGACAGGCAGAGGATAAAGGTGTAGCCGTGCTTGTTGATGAACGCTATCTCACCGAAAAATACAGAGAGCTTTTTCCCGGTCACTGGACAACACTCGATAGTGCAGAAAATGTGCAGGAACTTGCAGAAAAAGTTCGCAAATTTTGGGATAAAAACTAAAAGTGTGTCTAAATTGTTAATATTTTGCATATTGAGAAAATAATTCTTGCATTTTTGCATAGCTTGTGGTAAAATACAAAAATAGTGCGTACAGTACCTTAAAATCAATGATTTTACCAGAATATATGGAGGGATACAATGAACTATTTTGAGATGACATCGCAGCAGCTCGCAGAGGAAAAGCTTGCGCTTGAGACAGAATACGAGGAAATAAAGGCAAAGGGTCTTAGTCTTGACCTTTCGAGAGGAAAGCCCGGACGTGAGCAGCTCGACCTTCTTACTGATATGCTTACAACCGTATCTGTAGCAGAGGACCTTCTTGGTGAGGGCGGTATGGACTACAGAAACTACGGTGTGCTCGACGGTATTCCCGAGATGAAAAAGCTCTTTTCCGATCTTTTGGGTATCCCCACCAAGAATATAATAGTAGGCGGTAACTCGTCTCTCAACCTTATGTACGATTCTGTAGCGAGAGCAATGCTTTACGGTGTTGTGGGTTCTGTCGCTCCTTGGGGCGCGCAGGGTGAGATAAAATTTCTTTGTCCCGCACCCGGATACGACCGTCATTTCGCTATAACTCAGTCTCTCGGCATCAAGATGATCCCCGTCAAGATGACACCTACAGGTCCCGATATGGACGAGGTTGAGCGTCTTGTCGCAAATGACGCATCTGTAAAGGGTATGTGGTGCTGCCCTAAGTACTCTAACCCCGACGGATACACATATTCCGACGAGACGGTGGAGCGCATCGCTTCTATGAAGTGCGCGGCTCCCGATTTCAGAGTGTTCTGGGATAATGCTTACGTTGTTCATGAGCTTTACGAGAACGGAGACACGCTTGCCGACATCTTCGAGCTTTGCAAGAAGCACGGCAATGATAACAGAGTGTTCTACTTCGCTTCTACCTCCAAGATATCCTTCCCCGGAGCAGGCGTCGCTATGTTCGCGGCATCCGAGGAAAATCTTGCACAGATAAAGCCTATCATGAGCATTCAGACTATCGGTCATGACAAGATCAACCAGATAAGACACGTAAAGTACTTCAAGACCGCAGAGAATATAAAGAATCATATGCAGGTGCTTGCAGGTATTCTCAGACCTAAGTTCGAGATAGTTGACAGAGTGCTTACAGAAAAGCTCGGAGGACTTGGTGTTGCCACTTGGACAAAGCCTCGCGGAGGATATTTCGTAAGCTTCTTCACCGCGCCCGGCTGCGCGAAGAGAGCATACGATCTTTGCAAAAACGCAGGCGTTGTTCTGACAAATGTTGGATCTACGTATCCCTATGGATATGATCCCGAGGACAGCAATATAAGACTTGCGCCCAGCTTCCCCTCAAACGAAACACTTGAGGAAGCTATGACGGTATTCACCGTTTGCGTAAGACTTGCTGTGATCGAGAAGATCGCGGCAAATAAATAAAATCTTGAATAGGGGTTGTTTTGTTTTACAAGGCAACCCCATTCGGCGTTGATATAGCTTGTTTATATAACTTTTGGAGGAAGAGAAAATGGCACTTTTTTTATCTGTTCTTGCTATGGTGTTTATTGCAGAAATGGGCGATAAGACACAGTTTTTGATGATCGCAATGGCATCAAAATACAAAATACGCGATATACTCATAGGCGTTGCGGCGGCTATTCTCGTGCTTAACGCGCTGGCGATAGCGCTCGGCCTTTTGATAGGAAACGTATTGCCTACGGCAATCATAAATATCGTTGCGGGCATTGCATTCCTTTGCTTTGCTTATTTGGCTGTTGGCGGCGATGACGACGATGATGAGCATTGCGTGTCCGGAAAGGGCAAGCGCAACTCTATCATGACTGTTTTCGGAACCTTTTTTATTGCCGAGCTCGGAGATAAAACTCAGCTCACCGCGCTCACTCTCGCGGCTGATTCCACCATGGGCGGCATCGAGCTCTCAAAGGTGATATACGTATTTCTCGGCGCGTCCGTGGCTCTCTTTGCGGCAGACGTTATCGGCCTTCTGATCGGATATTTCCTTGGAAAAACTCTTCCTTCATACGTTTTTGCGTGGATATCCTTTGCTATCTTCGCGGTATTTGGCATAACTAAGCTCCTTCCCGGATTTGAGGAGATACTTGTGAATGCCGCTAACGCTAAGCTTATCTCGATAGCTATAACCGCTGTGATAGGCATAGTGTTCGCAGGGCTTACATTCCTTAGGGTCACTCGTGCAAAAAAGCAGTGCGGTTGCTCTGACGAAGCTGAGAATACAGAGAAAAATGAAGACTGAAAAAAACACACAGAGAACTTCAAATCCGTACAAATTTACCGATTCGAATAAGAGATATTACACCTACGATTATTATCTTCGCCGCGAGTTTGGAGGGAAATGCGCAAAGATCCCGATAGACGCGGGCTTTACCTGTCCGAACATCGACGGCAGATGCTCTGTTGGTGGGTGTATATACTGCTCATCGAGAGGTAGCGGAGATTTTGCCGAGAGCGCGCTTTTATCGGTTGCTGAGCAGTATGAAAAAACTCGCGAAAAGCTCTCCTCAAAGTGGTCTACAGAGAGATGTATACCCTATTTCCAGGCGCACACAAACACGTATGCGCCGACCGAGGTGCTTCGCCAAAAGTTTGAGGAGGCTCTCTCTCAAGAGGGAGTTGTGGGACTCAATATCGCCACCAGAGCCGATTGTCTTGAGGACTCCACACTTGAGTATCTTGCGGATATTGCAGAGCGCACAACGCTTTGCGTTGAGCTAGGTCTTCAGACCTCAAACGATAAGACGGCAGAGCTTATAAACCGAGGCCATGATTTTGCCGCGTTTTGCGACGGATTTGCAAGACTTCGCGCCGCATCTGAGAAGATAAAGATATGCATTCATATAATTTTTGGGCTTCCGGGCGAGAGCAGGGAGGATATGATGAAGACGGTGTCCGACGTGTCAGCCCTCATGCCCGATCAGATAAAGATACATCTTTTACACGTGCTCCGCGGAACACAGCTTGCGGGTATTTACGAGCGCGGAGAGTATGTTCCGCTTGAAAAGGAGGAGTACGTTTCTCTTGTCGCGGACGCGATAGAGCGGATCCCCGAGGGGTGCGTTATCGCGAGAGTTACGGGAGACGGTATGGCAGAGGAGCTTTTAGCTCCGCTTTGGAGTGTGAAAAAAGTGTCTGTGATAAATGACATAGATAAAGAGCTTTTCAGAAGAGATACCTATCAGGGAAGGCTTTTTGAGACTTCAAAAGCAGACAAAAACGAGTAAAAACAGGAAAAAACTTAAGATTTTGACAAATAACCCTTGATATATTTGTATATTTGTGGTATATTAGTATTTAGAAAAATTTTGAAAGGTGGATATAAATATGACCTACAACAAGAAAACAATTGAAGATGTTGAAGTTGCCGGCAAAAAGATACTTGTTCGTTGCGATTTTAACGTTCCGCTCAAGGATGGCGTCATCACCTCTGACAAGAGAATCGTAGAGGCGCTTCCCACTATCAAATACTTGCTCGACAAGGGAGCAAAACTTATACTTTGCTCACACATGGGTAAGCCTCACGCGATCCTTACAGAGGGCTTCGGTCTTACAAAGAAGGAGAAGAAAAAGGTTGAGGCTCTCCCCGCAGAGGAGCAGGCTGCTGCTACCGCTGATCTTCTCAAAAAGGCTCTCGGTGACAAGCAGAAGTTCACACTCAAGCCCGTTGCTGACAGACTCAACGAGCTCCTTGGTGACAAGGTTACATTTGCTGAGGATATAATCGGCGAGGACGCAAAGGCAAAGGTTGCAGCTCTCAAAGAGGGCGAGGCAGTTCTTCTTGAGAACGTTCGTTTTGACGCTCGCGAGACAAAGAACGGCGCTGACTTTGCAAAGGCACTCTCCGAGTATGCAGAGCTCTACGTAAACGACGCGTTCGGAACAGCTCACCGTGCACATGCATCCACAGCAGGCGTTGCTGCATATCTCCCCGCAGTTTGCGGATACCTCATTCAGAAAGAGATCTCTGTTATGGGTAAGGCACTTGCAGATCCCGTTCGTCCTTTCGTTGCTATCCTTGGCGGCGCAAAGGTATCCGACAAGATCGGTGTTATCAACAACCTCATCGAGAAGGTGGATACACTTATCATCGGTGGCGGTATGGCATATACATTCTTCAAGGCACAGGGTCACAGCATCGGTAACTCTCTCTGTGAGGATGACAAGCTCGACCTCGCTAACGAAATGGTTGCAAAGGCAAGAGCAAAGGGCGTTAACTTCCTTCTCCCTGTTGACAACAGAATAGGCAGAGAGTACAACGAAAACACACAGAACATGGTTATCTACTCCGACAGCATTCCGGACGGTTGGATGGGGCTTGACATCGGTCCTGTTACAAGCGAGCTCTTCGCAAAGACGATCGAGGGCGCAGGAACAGTTGTATGGAACGGTCCTATGGGCGTTTCCGAGTGGAAGAACTTTGCAGCAGGAACAGAGGGCGTAGCAGCCGCTGTTGGTGAGAGCGGAGCTATCTCTATCATCGGTGGCGGTGACTCCGCGGCAGCTGTTGAGAAGCTTGGCTTTGCTGACAAGATGACTCACATCTCCACAGGTGGCGGTGCATCTCTTGAGTTCCTCGAGGGACTTGAGCTTCCCGGTATCGCTTGCCTTCTTGACAAATAATAGAACAAAATAAGGGAAAACGGCGAAGGATATTCGCCGTTTTCCCAAGTGAATGAAAGGAATAAAAATATGAATCCCGCAAAGAGAAGAACAGTTATCGCTGGTAACTGGAAGATGAATTTCACACCCGACGAGGCAACTGCTTTTATCAACGAGATAAAGCCCATGGTCGCAGGAAAGGACAATTGCGACATTATCTTTTGCGCTCCTTACGTAACCATCTCCGCTGCTATGAAGGCTGCAGAGGGCTCTAACATAAAGATCGGCGCTGAGAACGTACACTACGAGGAGAAGGGCGCATATACCGGTGAGGTATCCGCAAAGATGCTCAAGGCTATCGGAGTTGAGTACGTAATCATCGGTCACAGCGAGAGACGTCAGTACTTCGGTGAGACCGACGAGACAGTAAACCTTCGCACAAAGGCGGCTCTTGCTGCCGGCATGAAGGTTATCCTTTGCCTTGGTGAGGTTAAGGAGCAGAGACTTTCCGGTATCACAAACGAGGTCGTTGCAATGCAGACAAAGCTTGACCTTGCAGGTGTTGATGCAGAGGCTCTCAAGAACGTTATAATTGCTTACGAGCCCGTTTGGGCAATAGGTACAGGTCTTACCGCAACTCCCGAGCAGGCTGAAGAGACCTGCGGAGCTATCAGAGGAGTACTCGCTGAGATGTACGGAGCTGAGGTCGCAGAGACTGTTACGATTCAGTACGGCGGATCTATGAACGATGCCAACGCGGCGGAGCTTCTCGCAAAGCCCAACGTTGACGGCGGACTTATCGGTGGCGCATCTCTCGTTGCTAAGAAGTTCACAGCTATCGTTGACGCTGCTCAGTAATCGTCAATACAATAAAAAACGCTTTTGCCATTCGTTTGGCAAAAGCGTTTTTTTGTTTCGATCAATAATCATTGGTCCAGCCGAGATCCCCGGAGGTGCTTGAGGAAAGGATATCCCTTGCACTTATGAGAAACATCTCGCAAGTGGGCGATAAGTAGGTCTTTTTCATTGTGTGACCTCTTGATTTATTACGTCTGACATATCGTACATTCCAGGGAACTTATCTGCGATAAATTCTGCCGCTTTCATAGCGCCGTTTGCGAATATTTCGCGGGAGGTCGCACTGTGTGAGAGGGTGATTATCTCGTTGTTGCCCGCAAAGATGACCTCGTGCTCCCCGACGATAGTTCGGCCTCTTACAGCGTGTATGCCGATCTCCTTTTTATCTCTCTTTTGCATACGGTCGTGTCTGTCATAGACAAATTCTGTCTCATCGCGCTCCTCTGAGAGTGCCTCGGCAAGCATCAGAGCTGTTCCGCTCGGAGCATCGAGCTTCTGGTTGTGGTGCTTTTCGATTATCTCAATGTCAAAGGCGATACCGAGAGTTTTCGCTGCCTTGCGGCAAAGCTCTGCGAGAAGATTTATGCCAAGTGACATATTGCGAGAGAAAAATACAGGTACATTTTTTGATGCCTCCTGCATCATAGCTCTCTCCTCGTCTGTGTGACCTGTGGTACACACCACTATAGGAGTGGTTGTGGTCGTAGCGTACTCCAAAAGGGAAGTGAGCGCTGTATGATGGGAGAAATCGATTATAACGTCCGCCTTGTCGGGGAATTCATTTATCGTCTGATATACGGGGAACTTACAGGCGGGGGCGGTAGCGGCGGTGTTTACGTCAACTCCCGCAACTATTCTGAGTGTGTCACTGCCGTTTATAAGCTCGGTAACGGCACGTCCCATTCTGCCCGTGCAACCGCACAGGATAACGTTTATCATTTTACGGTGTCCTTTCTTTCAAACTTCAAAGGGTTCAAAGCAGGGAATATGTCTTCATAACAGAGATGAGCTTGTCGCGGTTTGCGTCGTCCATCTCGCAAAGGGGAAGTCTCATTTCTATATCGCACGCGCCAAGCAGGCTCATAGCGGTCTTTACGGGGATCGGGTTGACCTCGCAGAAGAGAGCGTTTATGAGCTTGAGGTACTTGAGCTGCATCTTTGCCGCCTCCGCAAAATTGCCGTCGAGACAGTACTGGCACATATCGTGAGTCTCGCGAGGGAGGAGGTTTGAGAGAACAGAGATAACGCCCTTTCCGCCAAGAGACATCATAGGAACGATCTGATCGTCATTGCCTGAATATATGTCAAAATAATCTCCGCATTCAGCAAAAAGCTCTGCGATAGCGCTGAGGTTGCCGGAAGCCTCCTTAACAGCGACTATGCGCTCGTGCTTTGCGAGTTCACGGTAAACGGGAAGAGATATGTTGCAGCCTGTTCTTGAGGGAACGTTGTAAAGAATTATCGGCTTGTCGGTCTTGTCGGCGGTCTCAAGAAAGTTCTTTATAAGTCCCTTGGGGTTAGCTTTATTGTAGTAGGGTGTAACGAGAAGAAGGGCGTCAGCGCCTACCTCACACGCGTACTTTGAAAGCTCTATTCCGTAGGCTGTGTCATTAGAGCCTGTTCCCGCGATGACCGGAACTCTGCCCTCAACCTTTTCAACTGTGTATTTGATGCACTCGCAGTGCTCCTCGTGGGTGAGAGTAGCCGCCTCTCCGGTAGTTCCCGCAACGACGATAGCATCGATGCCACCCTCTATCTGCGCGTCTATTATCTTGCCAAAGCTTTCGTAGTCGATAGCTCCGTTTTTAAAGGGAGTTACTATGGCTGTTGCCGCGCCTGTGAATATAGAACTCTTGAATTTGCTCATGGTAAAAAGATCCTTTCATAAAAACATAAAAATCTTATAAAAAACGAAAAACCGGTTGAAAACCGGCTGAAATTGTAATATAATATATACGGTATGTATAGTTATATCCAATAACAGACAGCTCTCCATCCAAAAGATGACAATCCGACAGCTGTTAACCATTCGGACCAGCACACACAACGCCCGCCGCAGTGTGACTTCGGCGTTTCGCACTTGAGGACGACCTCAAACGGTTGCGGACCTCGATCGTCGTTAGTTGCAGAACGCACCTCTGTCATAATTATATGTATCCTCGTATGTATGATATCATATCTTTTTTGATATGTCAAGCGCAAATAAAAGATTTTTGGAGAAGATTTTATGATAAAAAACGAAAGAGTGCCAACCGATCTTTTGACATCGGATTTTTTCTATGAGCTCCCTGAGGAGCTTATCGCGCAGCATCCTATGGAGCGACGCGACACGTCAAGACTCATGGTGCTTGACAGAGAGAAAAAGAGTATAGAGCACAAGAAATTTTATGATATAATCGATATGCTCAACGAGGGTGACGTGCTCGTCATCAACGACTCAAAGGTCATTCCCGCCCGTATCTACGGACACGTGGAGGGCAGAGAGGAGGCAAAGATAGAGCTGCTTCTCCTCAAGCACCGCGAGCTTGACACATGGGAGACACTCGTAAAGCCCGGAAAGCGCGCGAGGGTAGGCTCAAAACTCGTATTCGGTGACGGGCTTCTCCGCGGTGAGATAGTCGATATACTCGAAGAGGGCAACCGCATAATCAAATTCGATTACGACAGAGAAAAGAACGAGAATATATACTCTATCCTGCACAAGATAGGACTCATGCCGCTCCCCCCGTATATTACCGAGCGACTTGAGGATAACTCAAGATATCAAACGGTGTATGCAAACAAGGAGGGCTCGGCAGCTGCTCCCACTGCGGGACTTCATTTTACCGAGGAGCTCCTCGACAGAATATCCAAAAAGGGAGTTAAGATAGCCAGAGTAATGCTCCACGTGGGGCTTGGCACGTTTCGACCCGTAAAGGCGGATAGAATAGACGAGCATGTGATGCACACAGAGTTCTTCTCGGTATCCCCCGAAAGTGCAGAGATCATCAACACCGCAAAGGCGAACGGCGGACGGGTTATCTGCGTTGGAACTACCTCCTGCAGAACGCTTGAGAGCGCGGCAGATGATAACGGACTCGTGAGAGCCATCGAAGGAGATACGGGAATATTCATATACCCCGGATATAAGTTCAAGGCGGTAGATGCCCTGATAACCAACTTCCACCTGCCAGAGAGTACGCTTCTGATGCTCGTATCGGCGCTTTACAGCAAAGAGGAGATAATGAGAGCGTATAAAACGGCAGTTGCAGAGAGATACAGATTTTTCTCCTTTGGCGACGCAATGTTTATAAAATAAACAAAGGATTCAGAATGGAAAATAAGATAAAAATTCTCGCTATCGCGGGTGCGACAGCGAGTGGAAAAAGTGCTTTGGCGCTTGAGCTTGCCAAGAGATTTGACGGAGAAATAGTCTCCTGCGATTCTATGCAGGTGTACAAACGAATGGATATAGGCACGGCAAAGCCGACCGCAGAGGAGCAGGCAGCGGTTCCTCACCACATGATAGACGTGGTAGAGCCTTATGAAAATTACTCCTGCGCGGAATATATCAAGGACGCGGAGCGTGCTATCCGCGATATAAACGCTCGCGGCAAGCTACCGATAGTTTGCGGTGGCACGGGGCTTTATCTCGATGCGCTGCTCCGCGGCTCGGATTTTACAGAGGAGAGCACTCCTGACGAGTCGATAAGACGCGAGCTTTTCGAGTTTGCCGAAAAGTATGGCAAGGAGGCGCTTTTTGAGGAGCTCCGCAAAATAGATTCCGAAAGTGCGGCTGCGACACACCCGAACAACGTAAAAAGAGTGGCGAGAGCTATTGAGATATACAGAACGAGCGGAGTTACGAAATCAGAGCTTGACAGACGCTCACAGCTCGCCCCAAAAAAGTATGATGCCAAGGTCATAGCGCTTCGCTATAATGACAGAGACATCCTTCGCTCGCGAATAGATCTGCGAGTGGATCAGATGATAGATGCAGGACTTGAGGCGGAGACGAGAGCACTTATGTCGGAGGGCGTTTTTGAGCGAAACACCACGGCGGCGCAGGCGATAGGATACAAAGAATTTCTCGGATATTTCGAGGGTAAGATGGGCTTTGGCGAATGTGCGGAGCTCCTCAAGATAGCGACCAGAAAATACGCGAAACGACAGATGACTTGGTTTTCTGCAAAGCCATACGTTGAGTGGATAGATGCCGATATAAACGGTGCTCTCAGAAGTTTTAACGAGATTGTAAATTCTGCCGCGGAGCTATTTATTTGAGTGTATCTTTGTGGTAAAATAGATACTGAAATTTCAGGAAAGGAGACCTTGTATGACGGATAGGCAAACACTTTTTAAAAGAATAGCCGTTGCCATAATAGCGGTGATAATTCTGGCATATACGGTCTTTCATATGATAAGTCTTTTCTCGGGTGAGATATCCACTGTTGTAGTGGCTGCCTCGGTAGAGGAGACAAAGATCGAGTTTGGCGGATATGTATTCAGAGACGAGACCGTGATCTATTCAAATTACGGCGGCGCGGTGGATTACGTTTCGCCCGACGGACACAAGCTCGCTTCAGGCGAGACTATGGCGATAGTTTACGAGCAGGGAAATAACTTTGCGGTGGACAAGAATATCGACGAGATCGACAAAAGGATAGCTATTCTTGAGGATGGCGTCGCGAACGACGTTACACTTTCGGATCTTCCGAGCATAAACGATTCTATCGGTGACGAGTACTACAGAATAATGACAAAGCTTGCCAAGGGAGATGTGAGGGAGATATCCTCAAGTGTAGATTCCATGACGGTACAGCTTTGTAAAAAAAGTATGCTCACAAATGAAAAGTCTCCCGTTTCCGAAACGCTCGAAAGTCTTTATGCCGAGCGCGAGAGACTTATGGCGGCGGGCGGTAACAGTGTAACTCTCCACGCGGATAAGAGTGGATATTTCTTCTCGGGTGTTGACGGATATGAGAATATATTTACGGTAAATGCCGCGTCCGAGATGACACTCTCCGAGTATCATAAGTTTTTGGAGAAAGCTCCTGAAACGGCTCCTACGGGCTCCTATCCAATAGGAAAAATGGTGTACGATACGAGATGGTATCTGCTCTCTGCGGTCTCCACCGAAAAGGCAGCGCATTTTGAGGTTGGATCTACCTACGAGCTTACCTTTACGGGCGGTGAAGATGTTGATATGCCGCTGAAACTTGTCGCTAAGAGCAAGGCTTCGAGCGGTGAGGTGTTACTTAAATTTGAGTGTGACAGAATGCCGAGCGGCTTTGATTTTTCAAGGGCGCAAAGTGTTGAGGCTGTGGTCGAGCGTGTGAGTGGAATAAGCGTTCCCAAGGCAGCGACACATAAGTCTGACGGATTTTTGTACGTTTACATTCTCAGAGGAAGCGTTGTCTTTGAGAGAAGAATAGAGGTCATTCATGAGGGCAGTGATTATTACATCGTAAAGGACGGTCTTGAGCCCGACGGAGACGACGTATATCTCCAGAGCAACGATACTGTCATACTTGACGGGAAGAACCTATTTGACGGAAGGATTTTGGACTGATATGGATTATTCTTATATCGACAGAAATGTCTCTGATATACGAAGAAGAATGAGCGAGGCGCAAAAGGCTGCGGGAAGAGAAGACGACGTAATGCTCCTTGCCGCTATCAAGAGCGCTGACGTGGGGGAGATAAAATATCTTCATGAAACACTCGGTATAAATGACGTTGGTGAGAATCGCGTTCAGCAGCTGCTTTCAAGATACGATGAGATAAAGAGTGAGTCGCTAAATATCCACTTTATCGGAAAGCTACAGACTAACAAGGTCAAATACATTATAGATAAGGTGTGTATGATACACTCTCTTGACTCGGTAAAGCTTGCCGCGCAGATAGACGCGCAGGCAAAAAAGCACGGAATCGTTATGGACGTGCTCATCGAGGTGAACAGCGGAGAAGAAGAGAATAAAAGCGGTGTTCTTCCTGCCGATGTAGAGGTATTTTGCGAGGAAATTTCACGCTTTGATTCGATAAAACTTCGCGGATTTATGACTATGGCGCCAAAATGCGAAAAAAAAGAGGAATATTGTAAATATTTTTGCAAAACTTATCAACTTGTCCTTGACATTTGGACAAAAAAATTGCATAATATAGATAGGCCTATTATCTCTATGGGAATGAGTGAAAGTTTTGAAGAGGCTATAGCCTCCGGTTCCGATATCGTAAGGATAGGCAGAGGATTGTTCGCAAAATAAAATTAAAATAAATACACAAAAAATTTCGGAGGTTATTATGAAGATCAGATTGACACGCAAAGCAAAAGAAGAGTTCGAGGATTTCGCAGGCGAGGAGGAATACTTCGGCGGTTTCGAAGAGGAAAACGCAGTAGAGGATGATTTCTCCGCAGAGAGTCTTCACGCACAGCCCACATACGGAGCAACCCCCGTCGCTCTCAAAATAGTAAATCCCAAGGGATACAGCAACGCAGCTGAGATCGCTGACTATCTCGTAAACGGAAACACAGTTCTCCTCAACATTGAGAGCCTTTCCAGAGAAAATGCTGTAAGACTCCTTGATTATCTTTCCGGCGCTGTTCACGTTGTTGGCGGAATGATGACAAAGGTAGGCAAGACTACTATCGTCGTTGCACCCAAGAACGTTGACGTAAGCAGCATCGAAGCAATGGTTGGTTCTAACAACTGATTAGAATGATATTACAGGCAGCACCTCAGTTTTTTCTGTAGTGCTGCTTGTTTTCTTGATGTCGAAAGATGTCATAAGCAAAAGTCTGAGGAGGAAATAGAGTTTGGACGTATTGATAGAAGTGATCAAGAGCGTCGTGCTCGTATTTTTGAGCGCGATACAGCTTGCTATGCTCATAAGAGCTGTGCTTTCTTGGTTTATAATGGGCGGTGGCGCTTTTGTAAACTTTTTGTATGCCATAACAGAGCCATTTATCGTACCCGTGAGGTCGCTTTTTGAGAGGCTTGGTTGGTTTCAGAATAGCCCTATAGATTTTTCCTTTTTGGCAACTTATATTTTGATCTCTGTCATAACGATATTCTTGTGATGATAAAAGACGAATTTTCAGTGCTTTTTGCGCGAATTGACGATCTGTGCCGAGGTGCCGAGCGAGGCGTTTTGGGGGTTACGGATTTTCTCTCTCCGCGCGAGCAGCATTTTGTTGAAAAGCATTTGCGGGAGCAGGGCACTTCCGTTGGCTGCTTTATGTGGGGCGGTTATAAGGGGGCGCAGAGAAGGCGCGCGTTTATACTTCCCGATTTCATAGAAGATTTTTCCGAATACTCGGACATTCTGCCGTTTTGCGACGGCGAGCGCATCAGCGCTTTATTTATCGCGGAAAGCGGATACAAAAAGCTCTCTCACAGGGACTATCTCGGCTCTGTGCTCGCTCTCGGAATAGACCGCTCGGTAGTAGGTGATATTCTGATCTCTGCGGAGGAAAAAGGAGCTTTTTTGTTTTGTGAGGACTCTATTGCGGATTTTATCGCCATGGAGCTCTCTCGCGTCGGGAATGACGCGGTAAAGGTGAGTCGCGTAACTGTAGGAGAGGACTTTTGCCCCAAGGTACAGATGGCTCACATAACAGATACCGTGGCGTCTGCCAGACTTGACTGTGTGGTCGCCGCCGTTTGCTCACTCTCACGCGAGCGTGCGTCTGCCGCTGTAAGATCGGGGCTTGTTGAGGTGGAATATGAAACCGTAGAAGCACCCGACAAGCAGCTCTCACCCCCTTGCGTTATGTCTGTGAGGGGATACGGCAAGTTCCGTATAAATGCTCTTTCCGAGCTTACAAGGAAGGGCAGGATACGGCTTGATGCCGACAAATACGTTTGATTTTTTTGGAGGAAATATGCTGGTTTGGATACTGATAACTTTAGGTATAGTTGCGCTAGATCAAATATCAAAGCTGCTCGCTATTGCTTTTTTGAAGGGTAGCGAGTCTTTCGTCGTGATGAATAAGATCCTTCGCTTTACCTACGTTGAGAATTACGGAGCGGCTTTCGGTATGCTTGACGACAAGCGTTGGATATTTATGCTGCTCTCTGTGATCGGTATCCTTGCTATGTGCTTTTTCCTCTTTAAATTCGCAAAGGACGACAAGCTCCTTGCTGTCTCTCTCTGCTTCGTTATAGGAGGAGGCATCGGCAATATGATAGACCGCGTGCGACTCGGTTTTGTCGTAGATTTTATAGATTTTTACGCTTTCCCGAATTTTTGGGTATGGGTGTTCAACGTTGCTGACAGCTTTGTCTGTGTGGGAGCGGGACTTATGATACTCTATCTCATACTCGATACGATAAAGGAGGCGAAAGCGAAAAAAACGGCTTCGGGGGAGGACGCGAGAGATGACGTATAATCCCGAGGAGCTCTTTGAAGAGGAGAAATATCTCAGTGTCGAGACACTCACGGTAGATGAGGCGGACGTTGGAGTCAGAATAGATAATTTTATAGCAGGAAAGCTCGACCTTACCCGCTCGGCCGTGGTAAAGCTGATTGATAGCGGAAATGCCACCCTCGGTGGCGTTAAGACCGCAAAGAATTATAAGCTCCGCCGAGGAGACATAGTAGAGGTGGCAATACCTATGCCCGAGAACTCTGAGGCACTTCCCGAGAATATACCGCTTGACGTGGTGTATGAGGACAGCGACATAATAGTTGTAAATAAGCCTGTTGGAATGGTCGTGCACCCCGCTCCCGGCAACTATACGGGAACGCTTGTGAATGCGCTTCTTTATCACTGCGGAGACAGCCTTTCCGGTGTCGGCGGTGTTTTGCGACCCGGTATAGTTCACAGAATAGACAAGGACACCGCGGGGCTTTTGGTTTCCGCGAAAAATGACGACGCGCACCTTTTTCTCGCATCCGAGATAAAAGAGCACAAGGTCGCAAGAATATACTACGCGATAGTACTTGGCAATTTTAAAGAGGACAAGGGAACGGTAAACGCGCCTATCGGCAGACACCCCACAGACAGAAAGCGAATGGCTGTCATAAAAGGGGAGGGAATGCGCGCGAGGGAGGCTATAACCCACTGGGAGGTTGTCGAGCGCTTTGGCAGATTCACCCTGGTTCGCTGTATTCTTGAGACGGGACGCACACACCAGATAAGAGTTCATATGGCTTATATCGGACATCCGCTCCTTGGAGACTCGGTCTATGGCGGTGCGGGTAGTGATTTTGAGGCTCGCAACAAAAAGTATATAAACGGGCAGACTCTATTTGCCGCAGAGCTTATGCTGACACATCCGAGAACGCGCGAGGAGATGCACTTTTCCGCAGAGCTTCCCTCGGATTTCTCTGAGATACTCACACGTCTGAGACGTGAATACACCTAAGTGAAAAGAAAAATGAAAAAATTTGAAAACATAATCATAGCGAGTGACCTCGACGGCACGTTTCTTTCAAGTACACGCGGTGAGGTTGCAAGAAATATAGAGAAAATAAAATATTTTACCGAAAACGGCGGACTTTTTACCTTTTCTACGGGGCGCATATATCCGCATATTTTCGCGTCAGCGCCAAATGCAAGAGAATACGTAAACGCGCCTGCTGTCACCTGCAATGGAATGTCACTCTACGATCTTCGGGAGGGCAAGGCATATAAGGAAAAGTTTTCCGACTCAAAGCTTCTTGGTCAGGTGGTGGATATGCTTTATGAAAAGTATCCGAACACCGCTTATAGAGGAATAACGAGAGACGGTGTTATCACCTTTCAGCCCGAAAACGTTTATATAAAGCGCGAGATGGAGCGTCTTGGAAGCAAGACCTATATCATCGACCGCCACGAGTGGGGAGAGCAGGTATATCACAAAATGACGCTTCGCGATACCCACGAGGTGCTTATGGATATACATAAGATGCTTGAGGAAAACTTTGGCGGCAAGTTCAACCTCTGTTATTCAGAGGACACGATATTTGAGATACAGCCTCTTGGCGTATCAAAGGCGGGAATGCTCCTTGAGCTTCGCGATATGCTCTCTGCGGGCGGTGAGAAAAAGACTCTTTATGCCGTCGGTGACTATGAGAACGATATAGAGATGCTCGGTGTTGCCGACGTTGCGGTGTGCCCCGCGAACGCGCTTGACAAGATAAAGGATATGTGTGACCTTTGCCTTTGTGACAACGACACGGGTGTTATCGCAGATCTTATAGAGTACATAGACAAAAACATAGAGGGATGAAATGAAGATAAAAGCAGTGCTTTTTGATCTTGACGGAACTCTGCTTCCTATGGAGGATCAGGGGAGATTTATAAAGCTGTATTTTGACAGCTTAGTTGAATATATGGTGCCCTACAGTTATGATCCAAAGGAGTTCGAGGCGGCTATGTGGCACTCAGTTATAGCGATGATGAAAAACGATGGCTCAGAGATAAATGAAAATATCTTCTGGCGTGAGTTTGAGGGTATATACGGCGAGCGAGCTATCTCCGACAGAGCTAAAATAGACGACTTCTACACGAACCACTTTGTAAAGGCTAAATCCGCTTGCGGATATACTCCGCGCGCAAAGGATACCGTAGAGCTTGTAAAGGCTACGGGGCGCAGGGTGGTGCTTGCCACAAACCCCGTATTTCCAAGAGTGGCAACAGAGGCGCGTATCGGCTGGGCAGGGTGCTCACCCTCCGACTTTGAGCTTGTGACGACCTATGATAACTCGTCATATTCAAAGCCGAGTGGGGCTTATTACAAAGAGATACTCAAAAAGCTTGACCTCTCACCCGAGGAGTGCCTTATGGTAGGCAACGATACGCGTGACGATATGTCGGCAGAGAAGATAGGAATGCGAGTATTTCTCCTTACCGAATGCCTTATAAACGAGTCGGGAGAGGATATTTCAAAATATCCGCACGGTGATTTTGACGCCCTTGCGGAGTATATTAAAAATCTTGATTAAATTTGATTTGGAGGGAACAAAATGCCCGAATTACTTTCCCCTGCGGGAAATTTTGAAAAGCTGAAGGCGGCTATCCTTTACGGAGCGGACGCGGTATATCTCGCGGGTAACTGCTTCGGTATGAGATCGGCGGCAGATAACTTTACAGACGACGAGCTCTTCGAGGCGGCAGAGTACGTTCATGCGAGAGGTAAGAAGCTTTATCTTACGGTGAACACGATGCCCCACGGACACGAATATCCGCGCCTCAGAGCATTTATCAGTAAGATAGCAGACGCTAAAATAGACGCGTTTATCGTGGCGGACCTGGGTGTGCTTTCTGTTATACGCGAGATAATCCCCGACGCGGAGATACATATATCAACACAGGCAAGCATCGTCAGCCTTGAGGCGGCAAAGGCATACGTCGCGCTCGGTGCAAAAAGACTTGTGCTCGCGAGAGAGCTGACTCTTGATGAGATAAAGACAATACGCGCGGGACTCCCCGAGGAGATAGAGCTTGAGGCTTTCGTTCACGGATCTATGTGTGTCTCCTACAGCGGCAGATGTCTGCTCTCGAACAACCTCACGGGTAGAGACGCGAACAGAGGAGCTTGCGCTCAGCCCTGCAGATGGAACTACAAGATAGTAGAGGAAATGCGACCCGACCAGCCCTATCCCATAGAGGAGAACGAGCTCGGCACGTTCATAATGTCCTCAAAGGATATGTGTACGGTGGATATGATCCCCGAGCTTATAGAGGCGGGTATATACTCCTTTAAGATCGAGGGACGAATGAAGAGCGCGTACTACACGGCAGTCGTTACAAATGCCTACCGTATGGCGATAGACGCGTATCTCAGAGATCCCGAGGGATATGAGTTTGACAAGGCTCTTATGGGCGAGCTTGAGAGCGTGTCGCACAGAGAGTATTCCACGGGTTATTATCGTGATCTGCCGATAGAGAACGCGCAGACCACAGAAAATACAGGCTACATAAGAGAAAAGGCATATTTTGCTACCGCGGTGGAATATAGTGCAGATGAGATCCCCGATGGGCTCGAATATGAGACAACAGAGGGCAGACTATATAAGTTTATTCAAAGAAACAAGGTGAGCGTAGGGGATGTAGCTGAAATGATCTCCCCCTCTCGAATAGGTCGCGGATTTACCGTTTGCGAGCTTTATTCTATTGAGGGTGAGTGCATAGAATCCGCGCCTCATCCCTCGATGCTTTTCTTTGTCCGCGTTCCTTTTGAGGTGAAGGTTGGAGATATAATGCGCTCCGGCAGATGATTTTTGGAGGATATTATGTTTGTTGAGTATATAAAGGCTATAATATTCGGCATAGTCGAGGGTATAACCGAGTGGCTTCCCGTAAGCTCTACGGGACATCTTATACTCCTTGAAGAGTTTATGCCGCTCAGTGTTGCGCCAAACCTTGGTGAGCGATTTGCGAGCGAGTATTTCTCTATGTTCGAGGTGGTGATCCAGCTCGGCGCGATACTTGCGGTAGTCGTGATGTTTTTTCACAAGCTCAATCCCTTCGCTCTCACAAAGAGCCGTGAGGAAAAGAGGGCTACTTGGATACTTTGGGGCAAGGTTCTCATAGCAAGTATTCCTGCCGCATTTATAGGAATCGTCGGAGATAAGCTTATAGAGTCCGCTACGGGTCGTGATATAGACGGTTGGATATACAACTGGATGACTGTTGCGGCAACGCTTATAATCTATGGAATACTGTTTATAATAATAGAAAGGATCTACAGAAATAAGGATAGCGCGGTGCTTGATGTGGATAGCATATCTATCGGTCAGGCAGCGGCTGTAGGTTGCTTTCAGGTGCTCTCTATAATGCCCGGTACGTCTCGTTCCGGCTCTACCATTCTCGGCGCGAGATCTATAGGGATATCAAGGGGTGCTGCGGCAGAGTTCTCCTTCTTTATGGGGATACCCGCAATGGCGGGCGCAAGCCTTATAAAGGGATACTCCTTCTTCGACTACGTTATCGAGGAGAGCGTCAGCGTACCCACCCCCGCGTGGATAGTTCTCTTTATCGCGAGCGCGGTAGCATTTCTCGTATCGATGGTAGCTATCAAGTTCCTTGTCGAGTTTGTAAAGCGACACAGCTTTGCACCGTTTGGTGTTTACAGAATTGCGCTCGGTATAATCGTTTTCCTTTATTTCGCTATAGTGAGATAACGCTATGGAAAAGCTGAAGATACCCTATACGGTGGTCGTTGAGGGGAAATACGATAAAGCGAGAATACAGTCGGTGTGTGATGCCAGAGTTATCACGACCGACGGATTTGGAATATTTAAGAAAAACGAAAAGCTTGCCCTTATAAGAAGGCTCGCAAAGGAGCTTCCCGTCATAGTTTTAACTGACAGCGACGGAGCGGGGAAGCTGATAAGATCTCACCTTTCATCGGCGCTCCCTCCAGAGAGAATAATCCAGCTCTATATCCCGCAGATAAAGGGCAAGGAGAAAAGAAAGAGCGAGCCGTCTGCCGAGGGAACGCTCGGAGTGGAGGGAATGGAGAGAGAGCTGATCTACGATCTTTTGAAGCCCTATGAGGACGAGCGCGCGTTCTTGAAGATCGAGGAAAATCCGCTCTCGAAAACCGATTTTTACATTGACGGACTTACTTCACACGAGGGAAGTACCGGGCGCCGCGACGAGATAGCCAAAAAGCTCGGTCTCCCCGCGGGAATGACCCCGAACGCTTTGCTTTCCGCGATGAAAATGATATGCACATATGAAGAATATCTCGCGCTCGTAGGACGCAAGGATCACCTAAAATAATTGACATCTTAGCATTTACGACCATATAACGCAGAAAATTGTTGACAACTCAACATTTTTCTGTTATACTATTAATGCTTCACGGTTAGTGACAAAACAATGTTGTAAAGACACGTCAAGATTTGAAAGGCGGTGCTAAAATGGCAAAGTATAAGTTTTATGAGACAGAGCGAGTGCACGACATTCGCGAGATGCTTGAGCGCAGTGCTCAAAGACATCCTAACAAAACTGCATTTTTGCAGAAGGTAAACGGAAAATACAGACCTATTTCCTATATAAGATTTAAAAATGACGTAGATGCTTTCGGTACGGCACTTTTTGATAAGGGCTTCGGCGATGCCCGCGTTATCGTCATCGGTGAGAACTCCTACTCTTGGTGTCTCTCCTATATGACAGTGGTGTGTGGACTCGGTGTCGTAGTTCCTGTTGATAAGGAGATCCCTGCCGAGGAGGTCGCGAATATCGCAAGGATATCCGAGGCAACGCTCGTGCTTTATTCTCCTAAATATGCGAGTAAGGTAGAGGATCTTGATGCATCTATCACCAAGATATCCTTTGATGATATCGGTGATTACATCGTGGAGGGTGCAACTCTTCTCGAAGAGAAGAACGAGGGCTATCTTGATCGTTCTATCGACAGAGACGCGCTTTGTTCACTCATATTCACGTCGGGTACGACAGGTGTTTCAAAGGGCGTAATGCTCTCGCAGAGAAACATCTGCACAAACATCGAAAATCTCGCAAAGATGGTGTATATCGATACTGAGGATACGGCACTTTCCGTTCTTCCTCTTCATCACGTTTACGAGTGCACATGCGGATTTATCTATCCTCTTTACAGAGGCGCTACTGTTGCTTTCTCAGAGGGAGTTCGTTATATAATGAAGAACGTCAAGGAGGTATCTCCCACAAAGATGCTCTGCGTTCCGCTTCTCATTGAAACTATGTACCGAAAGATATGGGCGAATATCCGCAAAAATGGTATAGAACAGAAGGTTAAAAAGGTTATCGCGGCAACGAATAAGGTAAAGCCTTATTCCGCGAGAATGGCGCTCAAGCGCAAGCTTTTCGCAGATATACACGAATCCTTCGGTGGCAGACTCCAGCTTTTGGTCTCGGGAGGCGCTCCGATAGATCCCGATGTCATAAAGGGAATGAGAGATTTCGGCCTCAATATCATACAGGGCTACGGTCTGACAGAGTCAGCGCCCCTCGCTGCTGTAAACCACGACAGATACTTCAATGACCGCTCCGCGGGTCTTGTACTCCCCGGTGGAGATCTCAGGATAATAGATAAGCAGGAGGACGGCACAGGAGAGATATGCTACAGAGGTGACAACGTAATGCTCGGATACTTCGGTCGTCCCGATCTTACAGCAGAGGTCAAGCGCAACGGCTGGCTTCTCACGGGAGACATCGGATATATCGATGATAACGGCTTCCTTATCATAACGGGAAGAAAGAAGAACGTTATAGTTAAGGCTAACGGAAAGAACGTATTTCCCGAGGAGCTTGAGGCATATATCTGTCGCGATCCTATGGTGGCTGAGGCTGTAGTTATCGGTATTATGAACGATAAGAAGGGCGACTACGATATCGTAGCGGCTATCTATCCCGATGCGGATTACGCAAAGGAAACGCTTGGCGATGCGACCCCCGAGGCGATAGAGGAGCATATAAAAGCTACCGTTGAGGGAGTTAACAACACAGTTCAGACATACAAGAGAATAGACGTAACGCTTATCACGGATACAGAGTTCCCGAAGAACACCTCAAGAAAGATAAAGAGATTCGAGGTACCCGCGGTTATAACTCCCTTGTATCTTGAAAAGACTAAATAAGCAATAAAAATGCGGCTTTGCGAAAGTGAAGCCGCATTTTGAAAAAATTTTAAAAAACTATTGACAAAAGAGAATGGGTATGGTAAAATACTAAGGACAAAGAAGCAGAATGTTGCCGTTCTCACCCTGCCGCAACGGCGAGTAGGGTCGATATCAGACTTGCCCACAGTGTGGGGCGAGGTTTGTTTGTGCGGGGATTTTGTCCTCGCTTTTTTGTTTTGAATTTACCGCACAAGGTGTGCGCGATGGAGGTGTATTTAATATTAGCGCTAAAGAGATGACTATCAACGAAGACATCAAGGCTAAAGAGGTGAGAGTGATCGGACCCGAGGGTGAGACACTTGGAGTAATGCCTATAGACGCGGCCTTGAATGCAGCTTATGACCAGGGATACGATCTCGTACTCATGGCTCCTCAGGCAGAGCCCCCCGTATGTCGTATAATGGACTACGGCAAGTATCGCTTTGAGAGAGACAAGAAGGAAAAGGAAGCAAAGAAGAAGCAGCAGGTAATAGAGCTCAAGGAGATACAGCTTTCTTGCAGAATCGACACACACGACTTCGAGACAAAGCTCAGACACGCAAAGAGATTTTTGACTGACGGAAACAAGGTCAGAGTCGTTATGAGATTTAAGGGACGAGAGATGAGCCACATTTCGATCGGACAGGAGATCATGCAGAAGTTCCAGGAAGCCTGCAGTGAGTTTGGAAACGTTGATAAGGCGCCCGTGCTTGACGGAAGATTTATGAGCATGGTCATCACGCCCCTGAAGTTCAAGTCCAACTAAGAAAGTTCATAATAAAAGCGGGCGACCGCAAGTTTATGATATAACGGCGCAAGCCAACCCCCAATGATTATTATATAAAGGAGATTATAAAAATGGGAAAGATCAAGACACATAAGGCATCGGCAAAAAGATTTTCTGTAACCGGTTCCGGCAAAGTAAAGATGGGTCACTGCCACCACAGACACAACACCGGTCTTAAGACCGCAAAGAGAAAGAGACACCTTCGTGACTCTGCAATTCTCAGCCCTGCGATGACAGCAAACATCAGAACACTCATTCAGAAATAATTCGGACGATATAGGAGGAAACAGAAAATGGCAAGAATTAAAGGCGCTATGATGACGCGCAAGAGAAGAAAGAAAGTCCT
>JAZOLL010000043.1:0-20061 GCA_045653105.1 Eubacteriales bacterium | reverse complement strand
TATATGGTATAATACTTATGCAAAGAAACCGAATAGCTCGACGACTATGCGACAGCAAAGCCGCCAGACATATTAAAGCTTAAACCGCTATACGCATAGACTTGCTAAAGAGCAGATCTGTGCGTTTTTTGTTTGTTTTTTTCTGTGGAGGTGATTTGATATGGTAGTCTTATTTACTCTGAAGAAATGTACTGCGATGATTGCATCGATACAATAAATGATCACTTAGAAGATCATCACTAATTTAAGGAGGAACCACTATGAAAAGATTTTTAACATTATTTCTTGCTATCGTGCTTGTTTTATCGCTTGCTTCGTGCTTGAATCAAAAGGCTGACCCGCCGACACCCACACCTGACGGAGACGGCGGAACTACAACAACTACCACAACCACGACCACCACGCAAAAAGACAATACGCCCAAGCAGCCCTTGGGTTACTCGGTTTCCGAAGGTAGCAACGAACCTCCGACAGCGATTTCTTTCTCTTCAATCAAAGAGATTCAAGACTATATAACCGCGGCAACTGGAACAGAGGAAGAGTTTGATAAATATCACGCAGAAAAAATAGCCCCTTTGCTCGGTATAACTTATGAGGCATCTCAGGCGGTAGCTCATAATCTTGGACTTGTCAAGCTTCCTATGATAACTTCCGCAACAAAGCTCGACGGATTTGGTGCAAGGTATAACTTGACTTCCAATAGGTTTGATATAACTTACAGAATCAACGATATAAGATATCAGTTTGTATACCGTTTTAACGAAAGTACGCTTCCCTTGGTAGAAACCCCCCTTGTCAAAGAAAATGTGTCCTTGGCTTCCTACACAATTGATTTGTATGAAAGAGAAAGCGGTGGATTGCTTGGCTATTTCCTTGAGAATTCGGTGCGCGTATCTGTAATAATCCACACCGAAGATTTCGAATCCGCATCTCTTGATTCGTTCAACACGGCGCCCATAGCAAGCATAAAATAACCGCTATTGTGACAAAAAATAAAATTTAATATCAAATAGCTCTCCCCCTCTTTCGCTATTTTGAAAGAGGGGGCTTTCGTTTGGTTTGTTTGTAGGGGCGATCATTGATCGCCCATCTTTTTATTTTGATTTCATCTTGGTTTTTATCTCACTTTGATCTTGCTGCTTTAAAAAATCGCATTATACAGATAGCCAAAAACATAGCGCTGACGATCCCTGCCGCGCGCGGCGGGACAAATGCCGTTGGCGCTTCGGCGTGAAATTCGATCGGGCGGAGGGTAAGGGATATTTTCACTATCGCCGCGGTTAGGATCCCCGAGGCGAGCTTTGAGAAGAAATATGGCTTTAGAGATATATCTCTGCCGCGGCAGATCGAGGATATCTGAAGATGCACAGATATGCCCGACCACCCCACCGCAAATGCGGCAAGCAGAGCGCCTGTTTGCGTGCTGTCGAGCGCCGCGGCGCTCGACACGCCGCTTGTCATCTCAAAGGCGGAGCATATTAAGGTGCGAAGCTCACTTGAAAGAGAAAGCGCGTCAAGGAGATCGCAAAGCACACCGATAAACGCGGTGAAAAACACCACGAATCCGCACACGCGAAGCATCGCCTCGGAGGAGCTTGAGATCGCGTCGGAGAAGCTATAGGCGTCCAGCCTTTGCCGTTCTGATTTTGTTGCTTTGGTACTCTCTTTTTCGCGTTTTCCTTTGGAGAGAAGATTTAGCGCGACCCCCAAAATGAGCGCAGATAGGAGTGTCGAGACCCAGAGCAGTCGCCCAAACGCGCGACTGCCAAAGAGCGCTATTCCCGTCGCGCTTATCAAAAACGCAGAGCTTGGTGTGCTTGATATCGCGAGCAGTCTCTCGCACTCGTCCTTTGTTATTCTTCCCGCATCAAAAAGCGAGACAGCGCATCTTGCCCCTATTGGAAAGCCGCAAAAAGCACCGAGTATCACGGGGAGTGCACCCTCACCACTCACCCCGAAAAGTGCTTTCGCTATGGGGGAGAGAAGTTTGCCGAGCGTTCTTGCCGCGCCGCTTGAGAGGAACATCTCGGAGAGCACCATAAAGGGAAAAAGCGAGGGGATGACCGTCCTCGCGCAGAGCGAGAGAGCCGTCTGCATATAGGAGAGCGCTACGTCGGCATTCCTTATCATCAGCGCCAGCAAAAACACACTCATAAAGCAGATGGCTATCTCTGAGGTGCTCGGTAGTTTTTTCGGGGGTTCGTATTTCTCTCTATCCGTCATTTTGTCGCCCGCTCCCTTCATAAACTGTTTTACATATCTATTCTTATTTTTTATTCTCTGTTAATATTACAGAGAGGGGGAGGGGTCATGTCAGAGAAAGAAAAGGGCGGAGTTTTGGCGCGCGTTAGCCGTGCGCTTGATATAGCGCCCGACGTTCTGTCGCGCGAGTGTGTGGTGGAGCTTCGGGGCAGAGAGCTGATAACTGTGCACGGCGCGGAGCGGATACTCATTTATCTGCCAAGCGAGATAAGGATACTCACACCCCGCGGAGTGCTCTCTATCGAGGGGGCGGGGCTGACTTTTATCTCCTACACCACGGGGAGTGTGGGGATAAAGGGAAGGGTTGACAGGATGGAGTTTTTAAAGGAGGATAGGGAATGAGTCTTTTACTTTTCTTTGCGGGGTACGAGGAGATAGCGGTGTCCCGTACAGATGCCGCGGCTCTGACCGAGATCTGTATGCGGTATGCTATCCTCACAAGAGAGGCGAGATTTGATGGAGATATATATATTCTCCGTGCCTCTCTTTTCTCTGCGCGAAAACTCAAAAAGCTTTGTGCTGCGCGCGGTATAGAGATAAAGATACTTCGTCGCGCGGGCTTGACCGCGCTCCTTTACAGATACCGCCACAGATACGGCATAGCGCTCGGCGCGCTTTTATTCTTTGCGATAATATTTCTCTCGGGCAGGGTGATCTGGGATATAAGAATTGACGGAAACAGAGCACTCACCGAGGCCGAGGTGATAGAAGCGCTCGGTGAGTGCGGATTGAGGGTTGGCGCGAACAAGAGCGCGATCAATACCTCCGCGGTGGAGAATACGCTGCTTATAGTGAACGACGACATCGCGTGGATAAGCATAAACATAATGGGAACGGTTGCGGAGGTCGAGATAATAGAGCGCGAGGTTGCGGAAGAACCGCCCGAATTCGATGCGGCAAATCTTGTGGCGAGCGAGGAGGGAGAGATATACCTCTTTGAGGACGTGAGGGGGAATATTCTGCTCAAGATCGGAGACAGAGTCGACAAGGGCGAGCTTATCGTGAGCGGAATATACGAGAGCGCGGGCGGAGCGCTCAGATACACCTGCGCGAAGGGTCGCGTGCTTGCCAAGGTAGAGGAGGAGTTTTCGGTGGATATTCCCCTTGAGTATGAGCAAAAGGTCTATACGGGCAGAGTTTATACCGAAAAGAGCCTTGTTTTTTTTGAAAAAGAGATAAAAATTTACTCAAACTGTAGAAATTTGAGTGCGAGTTGTGATAAAATAGATACAGTAGAGTACGTGGACATACTCAGTGGCGGCGAGCTCCCCGTGGGCATTCGCACGGTAGAGTATCGTGAGTACGTGATGATTCGCGCAGAGCGAGACGAGGCAGAGGCGAAAGCACTTGCCGAGGAGGAGGCGGCTCGCACACTCTCCCTTATGGCGAGTGAGTCAGAGCTCCTAGGTGTGACAAAGGAGAGCACGACCCGGGGCGAGCGAGTAGTCCTTCGCTGCCGTGTGCGGCGGATAAAAAATATAGCAGAGCAAAGGAGAATAGAAGTGTCTATTTTACCATAGCTCGGGAGGTTTTATGGAACAGAAGACCGTAAAAATAGAGAATAGCGAAATAACCGCGAGAATTTTCGGCAGCTTTGACGCAAACGTCCGTATGATCGAAAACTCCTTTGGAGTGCAGATATACAACCGCTCTGACGAGGACGGAGACGCTGTGATGATAAGCGGAGAGCACCGAGAGGGCGTTGAGCTTGCGGCATCCGCTGTGAAATATCTCGGTGATATGGCGAGATACAACGACACGATAAGCGACCAACAGGTCGGATACGTTATAGATATGATAAAGGACGGAAGAGCAGGCGAGCTCTCCTCTCTCTCGGGCGACTGCATCTGTATCACCGCCAAGGGAAAGCCGATAAAGGCAAAGACGATAGGTCAAAAGCAGTACGTTGGCGCGATAGCTAAAAATACCGTCGTGTTTGGCGTAGGCCCTGCGGGAACGGGAAAGACATTTCTCGCGGTGGCTATGGCTGTTAAGGCGCTAAGAGATAAGCAGGTGTCGAGAATAATCCTCACGCGCCCCGCTATCGAGGCGGGAGAAAAGCTCGGCTTTTTGCCCGGAGATCTGCAGAGCAAGATAGACCCCTATCTGCGCCCACTTTACGACGCGCTCTTTGAGATGATGGGAGCTGAGAACTATCAGCGCCACATCGAAAAGGGAACTATAGAGATAGCGCCGCTTGCATATATGCGAGGCAGAACTCTTGACGACAGCTTTATAATCCTTGACGAGGCGCAAAACTCAACGCCTGAGCAGATGAAGATGTTCCTGACGAGACTTGGCTTCAACTCAAAGGCGGTCATCACGGGTGACCTTACGCAGACCGACCTGCCGACAGGTCAAAAGAGCGGTCTTGCGGTAGCGGTGAAGATACTTGAGGGGATCGACGACATTGCGGTCCACGCATTTTCCGACCGCGACGTGGTAAGACACAAGCTCGTGCAGAGCATAATCCGCGCGTATGAAAAGCACGACCGCGAGGTAGCGGCGGCAAGACAGGAGAGGATTGAGCGCGCGGGACGTTATGCACCGAGAGAACGCAAAAACGGAGGAAACGGCAATGAAAAATAAGCTTATGATATATTTCGAGAACGATCAGGAGAAGATGGAGATCACCTATAAGCTCAAAAAGCTTGTCCGTATGGCGGTCGAGGCGACGCTTGCCTACGAGGAGATAGCGAGAGACCTTGAGGTCTCTGTCACCTTCACCGATGACGAGAGAATAAGAAAGCTCAATAGAAATTTCAGAAAGATAGACCGTGCTACCGACGTTCTCTCCTTCCCGCTCTTTGACTTTGAGGGAGATGGGGACGCGCTTGCGGACGAACTTGACGATATGCTCGGAGATATAGTGCTCTCGCTTGAGCGCGCCGTGGCGCAGGCAGAGGAGTACGGCCACTCCTTTGAGCGAGAGGTGGCGTTCCTTACCGTTCATTCGATGCTCCACCTGCTCGGCTACGATCACGAGACGAGCGAGGAGGACGAGCTTGATATGAGACGCCGTCAGACCGCAATTATGGAAATGCTCGGACTTGCAGTGAAGTGATCTATTGGAGGAAAATATGAAAAAAACAGGATTTATTGCGATAGTAGGTCGCCCCAACGTTGGAAAATCAACACTTCTCAACTCGATACTCGGTGAGAAGGTGGCTATAGTTTCAAGTAAGCCGCAGACGACCAGAAACAGAATAATAGGAATACACACAGAGGGCGAGTGCCAGTACGTTTTTCTTGACACCCCCGGTATGCACAATCCCAAGAACACACTTGGCGAGTATATGGTGAATGCCGCAAATACCACGATGCAGGAGGCGGATGCCGTTATCCTCGTGGTTGATACGGGCAAGGAGGTCACCGCTGTTGAGGAGAGTGTTATCGCATACCTCAAAAAGTCGGGAATACCCTCGATACTTGCGCTCAACAAGATAGATATGTATGACCGCGAGGAGATCGCAGAGGCTCTTGCAAAGTATTCGGCGCTCCACTCCTTTGACGCCTTCGTGCCGATAAGCGCAAGGAGCGGAAAGAACGTAAAGGAGCTGCTTTCCGAGTGTGATAAGTTCCTCTCGGAGTCCGACTGGTTCTTCCCTGAGGATATGATAACCGACCAGCCCGAGCGACAGATAGTATCCGAGATAATCAGAGAAAAGATACTCAGAACCCTCAATAAGGAGGTTCCTCACGGAACGGCTGTCGTTATCGAGGAGTTCAAGGACGAGGGAACTCTTATCCGCATTCGCGCGGAGATCTTCTGTGAGAAGGAGTCTCACAAGGGAATAATCGTAGGAAAGGGCGGAGAAGCCCTAAAGCTCATCGGCTCTTACGCGAGAGGCGAGCTTGAAAAGTTCTTTGGCTGCAAGGTATATCTCAACCTTTGGGTAAAGGTCAAGGAGAACTGGCGCGACAGCGTTGGAATGGTAACGAATTTCGGATATTCCGACAAGGAATAAAAGGAGAGAGTATTGCGAGGAACGTTTGACGGACTCGTTTTGCGAGAGAGCGCTTACGGTGAGAGCGACAAGCTCCTCACCGTGCTCACCGCAGGCGAGGGAAAGGTGTTTTTAATAGCAAAGGGTGTGAGAAGCCTGAAGAGCAAAAATATGGCTCTTTGCAGGCTTTTTACCTATGCGAATTTTGAATACTATGAAAAAAACGGTAAGCGTTGGCTCGCGGGCGGCTCTGTAAATGACAGCTTTTTCGGACTCAACTCGGATATCGAGGGGCTCTCGCTCGCGTCCTATGTCGCGGAGATCGCGATGGAGGTGACCGGAGAGGGAGTAGAGGCGGGGGAGATGCTCAGCGCAACGCTCAACACGCTCTACGCGATAGAGAAAAAGATAAAGCCGTATGCCATAATCAAGGGCGCGTTTGAGCTTTTTGCCGCTTTTCGCTCGGGATACGAGCCGGATCTTGCGGTGTGCGCGGAGTGCTCTGCAGAGCCCGCGGGAGAGCTGTGGCTTGACGTTATGAACGGCGGACTTCTTTGCGAGGAGTGTATGGCAAAGCGCCGCCGCATAAATCCGGAGATTCCCGAATACGATCCGTATCTCTCCAAAAACATATTTTTGCCTATAGCTCCGGCAGTGCTTTTCGCACTGAGATATATCGAGGGGGCAACGTCTCGAAGGCTTTTCGCATTTGAGCTCAAGGACGCGCGCGATGAGGCGGATTTTTCAAGGCTTGGCGAGATATATCTGCAAAACCATCTTGAGCGCGGATTTGATACGCTCAGCTTTTACAAGGCGGTATGTGAGCCGCCAAAAGATATCTTTTGAGGAAACGGTAATGAATATAACGCAAAAGACGATAAATACACTTGAATTTGATAAGATACGCGGCATGCTTGCCGCCCTCGCTCCCACCGCGGGTGCGGCGGAGCGAGCAAGGGAGCTTTTGCCGAGCGACCGCTCGTCAGTTGTGAAAGCGTCTCTTAAAAGGACGACTGACGCGCGCCGCCTCGCGGACTCAAAGGGCGCGCCCTCGTTTGGCGGTGTGCATGATATAAGCTCAGCGTGTGAGCGCGCCGATAAGGGCGCGACGCTCACACCGAGAGAGCTTCTCGATGTGGGTGCGGTGCTTCGCACCTCAAGAGGGCTGCTTGAATATATCCGCTCAAACAAGACCTTTGACTCGGTGCTCGACGAGATATTCGAGAGGCTTATAACCGACAAAAAGCTTGAGGAGAGGATATCTCACTCTATCATATCCGAGGATATGATAGCCGACGAGGCAAGCTCCGAGCTCTCGGATATAAGGCGAAAGATAAGAGTGGCTAATATCAGGATAAAGGACACGCTCAAAAGCTACGTGAGTGGATCTTACTCAAAATATCTTCAGGAAAATATAGTCACTATGAGAAACGGGCGTTACGTTGTGCCCGTCAAGGCAGAGTGCCGCGGCGAGATAAAGGGTCTTATCCATGATACCTCGTCGTCGGGTGCTACGGTCTTTGTTGAGCCGATGAGCGTCGTTGAGGCAAACAACGAGCTGCGAATGCTCGAATCAAAGGAGGCGCACGAGATAGAGCGCGTGCTCGCGGATATGTCCGCGGCGGTCAGCGCGATATCCTCGGTGCTTCGTCTCAATTATGAAAACATCACAGAGCTCGCGTTTATCTTTGCGTGTGCAGAGCTTTCTCGTAAGATGAAGGCAACAGAGCCTGTGATATCCGAGGGCAGGGAGATAAACCTTAAAAAGGCCAGACACCCCCTAATAGACCCCGCGGTGGTCGTTCCGATAAACGTATCTCTTGGCGCGGACAAGGACACCCTGATAATCACAGGACCTAACACGGGAGGTAAGACGGTAACACTCAAAACACTCGGTCTCTTTACACTTATGGCGCAGGCGGGACTTCATATTCCCGCGGAGGACGGTTCCTCAATAGCTATTCAGGAGAGGGTCCTCGTTGACCTTGGAGACGAGCAGAGCATCGAGGAGTCGCTATCTACCTTCTGCACGCACATGGTGAATATCATATCTATCATAAAGGAAAAGAATTCGCGTTCACTCGTGCTCTTTGACGAGCTTGGCGCGGGAACAGACCCTGTTGAGGGCGCGGCGCTTGCGGTGGCGGTTATAGAGAATATACGCGCGGCAGGTGCGCTTTGCGCGGCGACAACTCACTATGCGGAGCTCAAGGCTTACGCGCTTGACACCGAGGGTGTGGTCAACGCTTCCTGCGAGTTTGATGTTGAAACGCTTCGTCCCACCTACAAGCTTATCGTGGGTGCTCCGGGTAGATCCAACGCGTTTGCGATATCCAGAAAGCTCGGTATGCCCGATGCGATAATCGAGCGCGCGAATGAGTACGTGAGCACCGAGAACAAGCGCTTTGAGGCGGTCATCGGTGAGCTTGAGGCAGAGCGATGCGAGATGGAGCGTGAAAAGGAAAAGGCAAGAGCGCTCAGAGAGGAATACGAGAAATACAAGGCAGAGGCTGACGCGGAGATCGCGAGAAAGCTTGAGTCCGCCGAAAAGACGCTTGAGCGCGCAAGAGAAAAATCTCAGTCGATGGTACAGAGCGCAAAGCTTTCGAGCGACTTTATAATGGAGCAAATGGAGAGAGTCCGCCGCGAGCGAGACTCCGAGAGGCTCGGCGAGGAGCTTGACAGAGCAAGACGTGAGCTGCGCGAGCATCTGCGAAGCAACGAGCGCAAGTTTGACCCTGTGGTCGAGCGTAAGAGAGACGAAAAATACGTGCTTCCGAGAGCGCTGAAGCGCGGCGATGAGGTGCTTATCGTGAGTCTTGGAAGACGCGCTACGCTTCTTGCCGATCCCGACAAGTCAGGCAAGGTAGAGGTACAGGCGGGAATCATCAAGACAAAGGTTGCACTGACCGACCTTGAGCTTATCGAGGAGGAGAAAAAGGACAGTTCCGACAAAAAACGCGGCGGTTACAAAATGACAGTTAATCGCGATTTCCGCGACGAGATAGATCTCAGAGGAAAAACCGGAGATGAGGCTTGGAGCGCTGTGGACAAGTACTTTGACGAGGCTACTATGGCGGGCTTTTCAACCGTTCGCCTTATCCACGGAAAGGGAACGGGAGCGCTTAAGAGTGCTCTTTGGGAGTACCTGCGCAGAGACCCCCGCGTATCAAAGTTCAGAATAGGAAAGTTTGGCGAGGGAGACGGCGGAGTGACCGTTGTCGAGTTGAAGTGATCGAAAAATTGTTATCTTTTCGACGATTTTTTCAAATTTTCACAAATCACACCTTAAAACTTATGCCGATTTAACAAAAGTGTAAAATCTGCGAAAAATGTTGAAAATTTCGGATTTTTGTGCTATAATATTTTTGTTAAGCATTATTGCCTATAAAAAAGTTTCAGGAGGGTCATAATGAAAGGACCGTATTACGCAGATCTCAGCGTTATTGGAATGAAGGGCTGTGAGGAATTTGCTTCACAGGTGGATTATTACTTAAAGGATTGGCGTCGCCACGGAGGAGATGAGTCCTACCTTGTTGACGTAGACTGCCCCAGATTTGGAACGGGAGAGGCAAAAGCGCTCCTTCACAAGTCGCTCAGAGGTCACGACCTCTACATCATTTGCGATATGTTCAACCACGGCGTTAAGTACAAGATGTACGGAGAAGAGGTTCCTATGAGCCCCGACGATCACTATGCCGACCTCAAGCGTATCATCGCGGCAAACGGAGGTAAGGCGAGAAGAGTTTCCGTTATTATGCCTATGCTCTATGAGGGCAGACAGCACAAGAGATCGGGCAGAGAGTCTCTCGACTGTGCTATGATGCTTCAGGAACTCGTTTCTATGGGCGTTACAAATATCGTCACCTTTGACGCGCACGACCCCAGAGTTCAGAACGCGATTCCGCTTTCCGGTTTTGACGATGTAAGACCTACCTATCAGATGATAAAGGCTCTTGTAAGAGCTGTTCCCGACATTTCCTTCGATAAGGAGGATCTCGTTATCATATCTCCCGACGAGGGAGCTATGTCCCGTTGTATGTACTATTCCTCGGTGCTCGGAGTTGACATCGGTATGTTCTACAAGCGCCGTAACTACTCTGTTGTTGTTAACGGACGCAACCCCATTGAGGCGCACGAGTATCTCGGACGTGACCTTGCGGGCAAGGACGTTATCATCATCGACGATATGATCTCCTCAGGCGAGTCCCTCATCGACGTTGCGGCTCAGCTTAAGGAAAGAGGAGCAAAGAGAATCTTTGCGTTTGCTACATTTGGTCTATTTACAGACGGATTTGACAAATTTGACAAGGCATACGCTGACGGAATATTCGACAAGATATTCACATCTAACCTTGTTTACCGCCGTCCCGGACTTTCCGAGAAGGAGTGGTATGTTGAGGTAAATATGTGTAAGTACGTTGCTTATATTATGGATACTCTCAACCATGACGAGACACTCAGCGAGCTTCTCAACCCCGTTAAGAGAATCAACAAGCTTCTTGAAAAGCACAAGAGAAAGCACCCCATACAGATCAAGCTTGAGCTTGAGGACTGATCGGGATAAGAATAAAACGGCAGAAAGCTTTTGCTTTCTGCCGTTTATTTTTCTCTTGCATATTTGAAATCTTTGTGGTATAATGTCCTCATTGACGAAAAGAGGATTGGAAAATGCAGATAAGAAAATCAACGGTAGAAGACGCAGACGCGCTTCTTGAACTTTTTGACGAGGCTCGCGGAACTATCGCGAAGCTCGGTATAAATCAGTGGCAAAACGGATACCCCTCTCGCGAGGTGGTGGATGAGGACCTTGCCAAGGGGCGTTCCTTCATATTTGATGTGGACGGCGCTGTGAGAGGTACTTTCGTTTTAATAGAGAACGGCGAGCCGCTTTATGACAGGATATACGACGGTCATTGGAAGACGGGTGATGACAGCAAGAATTATGTTGCTATTCACCGTGTCGCTGTTTCGGTATGTATGAGAGGGCAGGGAGTATCCACAGCGATCATTGACTATGCCTCTGCTCGCGCACGCGCGCTCGGTAGAGGGGCTTTGCGTATAGACACACACGAGGGCAACGTGGTGATGCGCCGCATGCTTGAAAAACACGGCTTTGAATACTGCGGTATAATATATCTTGAAAACGGAGATCCTCGCGTGGCGTATGAGAAGCTGTTAAAATAAATAAAAGAGGCAGACTCGCTTGAGTCTGCCTCTTTTTTATTATCAAACTTGTTTATCAGTTGAAGAAATCCTCGCCAAGGGCAGCCTTGAGAGCAGCTGCGAGCTTAGAGCCAAGGATCTGTCCGCCTGCCGCTGTGGGGTGGATGTTGTCAGGGGCAAATGTCACGCCCTCTATCCAGCCATTCGTCTTTATAACGGTTACACCTGCGGTGTTCTTGAGCGCACCGGAGAGCTGAATGCTCCACTTCTGGTCAAAGGGAACTACGTAGTATATCGGTACGTTGGGATAGAGCTCCTGAAGGGTTGCGATGCCGTCCTTAACCGTTGAGAGGAAAAGGTCTGCGTCGGTGTGCATCGGAATATCGTTACAGCCGTGGTTTATAACTATCACGTCAGGCTTTACGGGGTCGTTTTCGACAAGTCTGTTCTCGCTGTAATGGTCTATCGCGTCGGTGAATACCGAGAACGAGCCGGGATCAAGGATTCCGGATCCGCTGTATCCAACGCTGTAGTGGACAGCGCCGAGAGCCTCGGAGCAGTACCATGCGTAAGATCCGGTAGCGCTGTTTGTGTTGCTGTTAGCGGAGGTTCCGTTTTCGGTGAGTGCCAAGATTCCCTCGGTGATGCTGTCACCAAAGTAGTATATTACCTTTTCAGTGGGCTTGATTCCCCAGATAGTGCCACCCGCGGGAGCGGTGATGCTCTTGAGCGCAAAGCCTGCCTCGTTTACCCACTTGTTCTCTCTGTTAGCAGTCATACCGTCAGCAATGATTCTTACGGTATGAGGCTTTGTGTCGGGGAGAGTAACTGTGGGGTTTGTAATAAGCTGGCGCACGGGAGTCTGGCCGTCTATCGAGTATGCGAAATAAGGTGTGGGAGTAACTCTTGCGTCGGGCGTAAAGTTAACGTTAAAGCTCTCGGCACCCTCTACGAGGAAGCAGAGAAGGCTTCCGTCAGTAACTGTTACCATATGTGCCGCACCGTCGATCTCCTTTTCAAACCAACGGCCTACAAAGTAGGGCTTGTCAGCCTCTGTGAGCTCGAAATCGTGGTATTCAACTGTCTTGAGATACTCGGTGAGCTCCGCGATTTTTAACTGTTCGGGAGAGGCGGTCGTTGTGGTCGTGCCACCGGTTTCTTGTGGCGCACGAGTGGGAGTACAAGCAACGATGCTGAAAAGCATCAAAAGACAGAGGGTGATCGCCAAAAGCTTCTTAGACATAATAGCTCCTTTCATATGTCAAAAAATTATTCAAAGAAATCTGCGCCAAAGATCCCGACAAGGGCATCGGCAAACTTCTCACCCATGACTTTTGCTCCGCCTGCGTTGGGATGGCAGGAGTCTGTAAGTGTTACGTTCCAATCCTGTGTAACGTTAACAACATAAGCGTTAGAGTAGGAATTCATTACTCGCTTGATGTTGCCGCCCTTTACCATGTATTGGTTGTAGGGGATGAGGTAAACTATCGGCACGTTGCCGTATTTCTCACGCATACGGTCAATAGATCTTCTGAGCTCCGCCTCAAATGTTTGGGGGTTAGTTGTACGTTCGTTTGTTCCGTGAGCGATAACTATAACGTCGGGAGTGATTCCGTCCGCGACGAGTCTATCGCGGCTGTTATAATCTATTGCGTCGGGGAGGGGGGCAAAAGAGCCCGCAACGGTTACTCCGGAAGCTCCGTAGCCGATGCTGTAGGTAACAGCGCCGAGCTTTTCAGAGCAATGCCAAGGATAAGCATTTGTTGCGCTGTTGCCTGCCTCGGACTCGCCAAGAGCCAATATACCCTCTGTGATACTGTCGCCATAGTAGAAGATGACCTTATCTTTTGGCTTGATTCCCCAGATAGAGCCGCCTGCGGAGGTAGTGACGCTCTTCAGAGCAAAGCCCTTTTCTCCTACCCATTTGTCCTCGGACTCATGCATACAGTCAGCAATTATTCTGACTGTGTGCTTGCCTTTGTCGGGAAGTGTGACTGTGGGGTTAGTGATATCCTGTCTTACGGGCTCTGCACCGTCTATCGAGTATGCGAACTTAGGCATGACCTCGGTGGTCGTTATCTTGGTAAAGTTTACGTTAAAGCTCTCTGCGCCCTCTACAAGAAAGTAGAAAAGGCTGCCGTCGGTAACTGTTACCATATGAGCTTCGCCGTTTATCTCCTTTTCAAACCAGCGTCCCATAAAGTAAGGCTTGTCTGCCTCTGTGACCTCAAAGGTATGATAGTCAACTGTCTTGAGGTGCTCGTTGAGCTCAGCGATCTTTATCTCCTCGGCGGAGGAGGTCTCAGTCGTTGTAGTTGTTGTGATAGAACCGTCGTTAACGGGTGTTTTTTGGGGTGTGCATGCGACGAGAGTAAATATCGTCAGAGCGCACATCAAAAGCGCGATAAATCTTTTCATAACACGTCTCCTTATATATATTTTTAAGACAATTTTATCACTTTTTGGATTTTTTGTCAATACTTTAGTCAATATCAAGCGCGATTATCTTGTTCGCGAAAAAGAGCTTTCCAAAGAGGTACTTATTCGATGCGCTCTCGGAGAGCGTGATTATTTTACCCTCGTGAATGTCAAGTCCCTCTGCCATTGCAGGGCCTTTTATCTCTTTTTTGCAGTCCTCAAGGAGGTAAACGGGCGCGCCGTCAAGCGTGAGCCCCGAATCCTTTGCCGCACTCTCGTCATAGACGTAGTAGTAGCTGTCCTTAAGTCCGTAGGAGGTGGATAGCACGACCTGTCCGTCGGGAGTGAAGCATATGCCCTGAACCTTATTGCGGATAGAATATATCTTGTCGGGGTTTTCAAGGTCGTCGTGCGTGTAGCGGCAGACTATCGCGTAGTGCGTGCCCTCAGCCGTTTCGTAGGGATGTTCTGTCACGTATTTGCCGCCGTCGTGAAATTCGCCTACATAGATGTAATTTTCATCGGCATAGCAGAATGACGCGGCGTTGTTGACCTTGACTCCCTCACCAATCTCAACGCTCTCGCCATCCTTGGCATTCAGTATCGCTTCAAGCGAGATGGGATATATATGATCGCCATCTGCAAGATAGGCAATGCCGTTTGCGGTGGAAACACCGCCGCAGTGTCCGTCAAACGCCTCGCCGCCCTTTGTGAGGCTCACATAACGAGACTCGCTATCAAGCGTTGTTATGTAGATGCGGCTTGCAGAGCCGTCCTTCATATAGCCCGAGACGAGTATCTGCTTTGACGCGTCGTCGATACAGATGCCCTGACATACGAACCCGTCGGAAAGACCGGGATTTTTGCAGAGGTTGTCGCGGTGAGAGTAATAGTCGGAGTAGATGACGAACTTTGCTACGTTCAAAACACCTACTAAAACTATGAGCAGGGACAAAAGCGAGGGGAGAATGAAAAGCGCTATCTTTCCTAAAAGCTTCAAAATCTTCATAATTGTCTCCTTATCAGTTGTTAAATATCTCTTCGGCGTATCTTACCGCCTCCATAGCGTCACGGGCGTACTTATCCGCGCCGATGCGCTCGGCATAATCCTTTGTGAGCACCGCACCGCCCACAACACAGCGACAATTTGGTGCTTTTTCGCGGAGGAGCTTTATCGTTTCCTCCATAGCAGGGACGGTGGTGGTCATGAGCGCGCTGAGCCCCACGATCTCGGCGCGGTTTTCAATTGCCGCCTCGACTATCCTCTCGGGCGGCACGTCGCGACCGAGGTCGATGACGTTAAATCCGTAATTCTCAAGCAGGAGCTTTACGATGTTCTTTCCGGTGTCGTGTATATCTCCCTTGACGGTGGCAAGAACGAAAGCGCCTCTCTTTGCCTCGCTCGTGCCATTTTGCGACATATATCTCTTTATCGACTCAAAAGCGGACTGCGCCGCCTCTGCGCTCATAAGCAGCTGAGGGAGATATACAGTCTTTTTTTCAAATCCCTCGCCCACTTCATTGAGGGCGGGGATTATTTCGTTTTTAACTATGTCGAGAGGCGCGGAACACTCGAGCAGCTTATCCGCAAGCTCGCCCGCCTGCGAGCGAAATCCCTTGATTATCGCGCGCTGAAGCTCGGATGCGAAAGCTCCCTCTTTGGGAGTGCTCGTCGCACTTGCGACAGGTGCGCTCTCTACAGAGGTGAATCTGTTTGACGCGAGGATATAGTCCTCGAAATTTGTGTCAAATCCCGAAAGCGCACGGTATGCCAAATAGGTTTTCATCATCTCGGCGGAGTAGGGGTTCATTATAGCCGCGTCAAGGCCGGATGCGAGCGCCATAGAGAAGAAGGTGGCATTGAGCGTATCCCTTGCGGGGAGACCGAAGGAGACGTTTGACACACCGAGCGAGGTGTGAGCTTCAAGCTCATCCTTTATTTTTCTGAGTGCTTCTATCGTTACCTTTGCCGCATAGGGGTCTGCGCTGACGGTCATCGCAAGCGTATCGAAAACAAGGTCTTTTTTAGAGATGCCAAAGCTTTCGGCACGCGCGATTATGCGCTCTGCTATCTTTACTCTGCCGTCGGCATCCGCGGGGATACCGCTCTCGTCAAGCGTGAGGGCGATAACAACTCCGCCGTATTTTTTGACGAGCGGGAATACCGCGTTCATGCTTTCCTCTTTGCCGTTTACAGAGTTTACGAGCGCCTTTCCGTTATATCTGCGGAGCGCTCTTTCCATAGCGGCGGGGTTTGCGGTATCTATCTGGAGGGGAAGGGCGGTGACCGCCTGAAGCTCACATACTGTGCGAGTGAGCACGCTCGCCTCGTCGATATCGGGAATGCCCACGTTTACGTCGAGTGCGTGGACTCCCGCCTCCTCCTGCTTAACTCCCTCTCGGAGGATATAATCTATGTCGTTTTCAACAAGTGCCTGCTTAAATCTTTTCTTGCCCGTGGGGTTTATCCTCTCGCCGATAAGCATGGGAGAGCCGCCAAAGGTGACGGTGTGGGTATAGGATGAGATAACCGTCTCGCCTTTCTCTGTTATGGGCATGGGAGTGATATCCGCAAGCTTTTCTGTGAGCGCTCTTATATAGTCGGGTGTCGTTCCGCAGCAGCCGCCGACCGCTCGCACTCCTCGTGTGACAAGGTCTGCCACGTCCTTTGCAAATTCGTCGGGGGTGACGTCAAACACGGTCTTACCGTTCACCACCGAGGGAATGCCCGCATTCGGCATTATGAGTACCGGGCGGGATGCGTGAGCGAGGAGCTCGTCTGCCACGGAGGAGAGCTGTTTTGGACCGAGCGAGCAGTTAGCTCCGATAACGTCAGCGCCCATGCCCTCAAGCAGAGCTACCATAGCGGCGGGGGATGCTCCCGTCATCAGCTTTCCGTCAGCTCCGTAGGCGTTAGAAACGATCACCGGAAGGTCGGAGTTCTCCTTTGCGGCAAGAAGTGCCGCCTTTGTCTCATACGCGTCGTTCATCGTTTCGATGAGGATGAGGTCAGCTCCGTGCTTTACACCGAGGCGCACGGTCTTTGCGAATATCTCCACCGCGTCCTCGAAATCAAGGTCTCCGAGGGGCGCGAGAAGTCTGCCTGTAGGACCTATGTCAAGCGCCACGAAGCGCGGCTTTTCGGATATACTCGCCTCGCTTGCCGCTCTCGCGTTTTTGATTGCCGCGCAAATGATAGCTTCAAGCTCAGCGTCCTCAAATTTGAGCGAACTCGCGCCAAATGTGTTGGTGGACACCACGTTAGCGCCCGCGTCAAAATATTCTTTTTGTATAGATATTATCACCTCGGGGTGAGAGATATTCCACTTCTCGGGGTGCTCGCCCGCGGTGAGTCCGCTCGCTTGAAGCAGCGTGCCCATTCCACCGTCGAGGCAGAGGATATTGTCCTTTAAAAATTCGGCAAAATTCATTTTATCGCCTTTCTGTTTGCTTTATTTTATACCTGCGAACGCCGTCACGGATTTTGAGGGTGACATTGAAAGCGACGCGTTCAGAAAAAGTCCTATGTTCTTTTGAGGGTAGAGCGTGCGGAAGATAGCTTCTTGCGTTTCTATCGGCAGGTCTCCATAGCCCGCGCTGAATCTCGGCTTCAGCGATACTTCACGCTCATTTTCATACTCGCGGCAAAACGCGTCGCAAAGTGCCTCTATGCGCTCAGCCCCTATTGAATCGAGTATCAAGGCGCGAGCGGGGGAGAGGGCGGAGTGCTTTGTGATAAGACGGTCAAGTCCAACTCCCACAGTAGCTGCGAAAAGCAGCACCGAGCGAGATCCTGAAAGGTTTTTCGCCAGAGCGCGAGATCTTACCGAAAACACACCGAAGTCGCAAGTATCTTCCTCTATTTTGCATTCGAGCTCTATGTAGCAGACCTTGTATTCAAGCTGAGGCTCTGCCTCTTTGAGGGCGTCTGAGATAAGCGCGCGCAGCTCCGCCGCATCTGATTTTTGCGCGCCCGCGTATCTCTGTATCTCTCGCTCGTTTATAGGAGGGGCGGGGAGAATTCGTGTTTTTACTATGCTCATTTTCCGAGTATATCCGAGAGGTTGCTCTGTATCTTTTCGGCAACGTCGGGCTTGTTCATAGAATATACGTGTACGTTCTTTATTCCGTTTGCGAAGAGGTCGATTATCTGGTCTGTCGCGTAGGCGATGCCCGCTTGCTTCATAGCCGAGGGGGTGTTTCCAAACTTATCGACAAGGCTCTTGAACCTCTGCGGCACAAATGAGCCAGAGAGCGCTATCGCGCGCTCCACCTGATTTGCGCCTGTTATCGGCATAACACCGGGGATAACGGGCACAGTGATGCCCGCTTCTCTTATCTTATAGAGGAAATTATAGAGCAGATTGTTGTCAAAAAACATCTGTGTGGTGAGGAAATCACAGCCCGCGTCGACTTTTTCGCGAAGATACTTTATATCCTCGTTCTGGTCGCGGCTTTCGGGATGTATCTCGGGGTAGCATGCGCCACCGACACAAAATTCGGGGTCAGCCGCCTTTATCTCACGCACAAGGTCCACCGCATAGCGATAGTCCCAAAGCGAGCGATCGGTCGCCTTTTGCTCCTCGGGGATATCTCCGCGAAGAGCCATAATATTTCCTATCCCTGCCGCCTTTATGTCAGCTATGCGCTGATGCACCGTTTCCTTCGTTGATGAAACGCAGGTGAGGTGGGCGAGTGTGGGCACACCGTATCTTTCTTTTATGTTCTTTGCTATCTCAAGGGTGTATCTGCTCGTACCGCCGCCCGCGCCGTAGGTGACGCTCATAAACGCGGGGGTAAGCTTTGCTATCTCCTCGGTAGCAACTCTGACGCTGTCAAAGGAGCTTTCTGTCTTTGGGGGAAAGACCTCAAAGGAAAGCGAGAGTGTGTTTTTAGAGAGAAGCTCTGTGATCTTCATAAAACTCTCCTTACAATAAATTATGTTCCAACTACATTTTAGCATATTTTTTCCCGCTGTGCAAGTTTTTGCGGAAAAGATTGATTTGTTTTTCCTTATATGTTATAATCTTTTATAGAAAATTTGTAAAACGGGAGGCATATATGCTTCGTGAGAAAAAGGATATATACACAAAAGAGGATATAAAGGCATCGTTTGGGGCTCTCGGTGCGCCCCGCGGTGGTGTTGTTCTTGCCCACGTCTCGCTTCGCACGATAGGTGCGGTAGAGGGAGGAGGGGAGGCTCTGCTTGACGCCTTGATAGAGTACTTTACCGCAGACGGCGGTCTTTTCTGCGTGCCGACACACACCTGGCATCGCCTTGGCGAGGAGATAGTGCTTGACATGGAGACAGACGAGAACTGTCTTGGCGCATTCTCGACCGTGGCGCTCCGCGACGGACGCGGCATTCGCTCCGAGAACCCCACGCATTCTATGGTGGTGTTTGGAGACAGAGAGAGGGCAGAGAAATTTATCCGCGATGACGCGTCGGTAAAGACTCCGACCGCGCCCGAGAGCGCATACGGAAAGCTTTTTTATGAGGGCGGACACGTGCTGCTCCTTGGCGTGTCGCAGAACAAGAACACCTATCTTCACGCGGTGGCGGAGATGCTTGATATCCCGAACAGAATGGAGCGTGACTTTTACAAGGTTGGTGTAAAGCTTGCCTCGGGAGAGGTGGTAAAGCGAGATTTCAAGCTCTTTTACGCAGATTTCTCGGACGACGTGTCGCACAGATTTGAAAAGTATGACATGGCATTCCGCTATCACGGATGTATCACCGAGGGATACGTCGGAAACGCTCCAACACAGCTTTGCGACGCGAGGCTGATGAAGGAGGTAGTTGAGCTTATATTCAAAAACAGCGGAGGCAGAGATCCTCTCGCCACCGAAGAGCCCATACCGCCGAGGTGGTATTGCTGAAAATAAAAGCGGCAGAGAAATAGTCGTTACTCTAAAGGACAGTTTTGATTGTACGTTACCTACCGACAGGAAAGAAACTCAAATTTTCTATCGTTCCCAACAAAAATTGAAAACATAGAAACCGCAGATTGATTTTCTGCGGTTTTTGTGCTATAATTTATTAGGTGCGAATGATTAATTAGAATTTGTATAGGAGATAAGCAATATGTTTTATTATCTAGACAGAGACACAGTTCCAAAAATACCTACACCGCACGATTGTAAAATAAAGAAAGTGACTATACAAGGAGATTATATTATATTTGAGTTTGAGGATGACATTTCGTATCATGATTCTATTCGGCACTTCAATCCCGATGCAAAATCCTTAGTCATCAAAATTCATTTG
>JAZOLL010000042.1:0-55265 GCA_045653105.1 Eubacteriales bacterium | reverse complement strand
GGAGAACAGAATATACAGCAACCAACCAATCGTAGTAAATAGCTTTTGTGCCCACAAAAGCAGTGCTTGTCAGGAAAAGTAGACGGACTTTGGGGACGCACAAACTAAAGGCTCCCTTGTGTAAAGGGAGCTGACAGCCGCAATGTTTGCAAAGCAAACTTGCCACGAAGCGAAGCGGAGTATGAAGGCTGGCTGAGGGATTGTTTTACGATGAATTTTTTGCTTTTACAATCCCTCCGTCTTGCTTCGCAAGCCACCTCCCTTTACACAAGGGAGGCTCATTACCGCCCGACAGTACACCTCAAAGGTGTAACACACCATAACCTTGTGGGGCAAGGCGTGTGAAAAAGGACAGAGACGAAAAATCTCTGTCCTTTTGTAATGTAGGGGCGTTCATTGAACGCCCGCGGGCGACCACTGGTCGCCCCTACGAAATTGTTTTTGCACAGCAGGTAAAACCTGCTTTATGGAAGACACCCCTTTGTGGGCTGTTTTTTATTTCTTTCCGAAGAACTTGCCGATAGAGCTTTTGCCGTCCTCTATGCTCTCAAGTATTTTAAAGCGCACCTGATAGGTGGGGGTATCTGTTTCGGTTATGATCTTGTACTGATCGTCGGTAAGTCCAACCGCAATAAAGGCGTCCTCCGCCACTCTACGCTCGGTCGCGGCAGAGAGGCAGAGCGGGGGAAAGAGAACACACCACCAGTTTTGCCCCTCGGCTTCGCCTATAAGTACTCTAAGGGAAAGATACTCGCCCGACGGAAAGCACATAGCCTCATAGCTTTTTGTGGGGTATTCCTCCTCGCAAAGCTCGATGCGAACGGGGTAGTCGTATCCCGCATCGGTTACGGTTTTCTTTGCTGCCGCCTCGAGAGAATCACGGTTTGCGTTTATCACGGCTATCGCCTCCTCGCGCGTCTGGCAACCCTCAAAAATCTCGGCAGAGTGGGCGAGTATGCTGTCGCGAACAAGGAGCTTTAGCGCTTGGTCCTCCTCTGAATCCGAGTTTGCAAGTACGTGCAGACGAAGCACCGAATCGTATATCTCTGACTCTCCGTGTATCGGCATGAGTCCTATAAAAATGAAAACGAAAGCTATCGCGGCGAGTAATGTAAAAAGTTTTTTCATAAATGCTCCCTTCAAAATGTTTTTTACAAAAGAAGCATTGTACATTTTTTCGCGTTTTATTCACTTTTTTGATTTTTTGCAAATACTTTTAGTATCTCGCGATAGCTCATAGAGGTATCAAGCGTGATCTTATCGGTTGCAGGGAGGAGGTTATCCTCGGCATTTTTTGATCTTACGTAAAGGGTGAAGAGGGTGGGATTTTTTATCACTCCCGCCGCCTCAAGCTCCTTTGCCACGTCTTTTATACTCTCGCTTGCGGTGATATCCACCAAAACCTCTTTTTCGGGCTTTACAAACGCATAGATGTCGTTTGCCGAGGCGACTATAAAGAGCGCGAGAAATATAGATAAAAAACACAGCGGTATTATCACCGAAGCGGCGCGCCTTATTCTTTCGGCACTGCTTGGGTTCAAAATATCGCTGCGTTTTTCTTGATTTTTCATATTTATATACCGCCTTATACCCGTCTCACAGCCAGAAAACTATGAGCGCGATTATGTATAAAGCGTAGCAGGCAACGGCAGAGGGCTTTGTGAGAACCTCGATGTAGGAGGCTTTCATATTTTCAAATCCCACCGTTACTGGCTGTCTGTATTTTGCGGACAGGGAGCTGTCGAAATAGCGGCGGTAAAGTCTTGATGCCTCGGCACAGAAAACAACGGCAGAGAGCAAAAAGATCATCACGACCACGAAAACGAAGAGCTTTGTACTCGAGGTTATGTTGTAGAAGGTGTTTATATAGGGCTGTCCGAAAAGTCCGAACAGGTTATATAAAAAGTGAGCTATGATAGCGCCGAATACCGAGCGCGTAGCGTAAAGAGTGAGCGCGAGTATTACACCCGAGAAGAAATATACGGGGAAGTTTGCAAGGTCAAAGTGGAGAAGCGTGAAGAAGAGAGAGCTTAAAACGACAGCTCGTGAAACACCGCCTCTTTCGTATTCGTGGCAGAGGATCCCTCTGTAAACAAATTCCTCGCAGAGTGCGGGGAGCACGGCATAAGCCAAAATGAGGTAAAGTCTTGCGGGGACTGTTCCGTCGTCCTTTGATATAAACGTGCCGTAAAGCGAAAAGTTTTCCGAAAGGCTCTCAAGTCCGCCAAAGATAAGGCTTATGATAACACCGCCCGATATCATAAGGAGAGCCGCCGCGATTATAACCGCAACAGAGTCTGCCTTGATAAAGGATATTCTGAGCGAGCGTATGTACCGCTCACCGCTGAATCTGCACCAAAGGGCTGCAGGGATGAGGAATATCATCATTTGAAGCACCACAACGCTGAGGTATTCGTTGTCGCGGTTTATCAGAGTTACGTCGATTATTTTAGAGAAGAGCAGGAGTATATATGTTCCGAGCACGAGCGTTGTGGGATGCAAAACAATGCTTTTTTCACCCGTTGAAGCGCGTTTCTTTGAAATATTATCTTTTTTCATTTGGAACTATACTTCTCCTCTCTGTAAGTATTATGTTTACGGGCATATCATAAATGCCTCTCGGGAGCTTGTCTGCGATAAGCGAGTCATACGCCACGCCAAGCGAAACACCCAAAAAGATCTTCAAGAATTTGTCGTAGTATCCGCCGCCGTAGCCAAGGCGAAAGCCGTCTTTATCAAAGGCAAGAGCCGGGACTATACAAAGAGAGCTTTTCTCACCGCCAAAAGTCTCAGCAGAATCGTCGGGTTCGGGGATGGAATAACTACCTATCCGGAGCTCGTCGAGCGAGTGCACGTATTTAAAGGTCATCACTCTATGTTCTGTGTCGCATATGGGAAATGCAAGCTTTTTGCCAAGCTCCAGTGCGCGAATCGCCACAGGAGTCAGGTCTATCTCGCTCCCTATCGGGTAGTAGAGAAGCACGGTCTCGGCAAATCTGAAGGATGCAAGCGCGGTTATCTTATCGCAAATCGTCTTGTCGAGTGTGAGTTTATCTTCCTTTGAGACAGATGCGCGCAGAGCTCTGTATATAGCTCTTTTTTGCTTTTTTATTTCCTGAGGAGAAGTGCTCATTTGTCAGCTATTACCGATACGCGAAGATCCTCTGCGACCTTGTCACCGCAGAGCAGAGATACCGCAAGGAGTCCAAATTCAAGGGCGACTCCCATTCCTTTGGCAGTGGCTATCTTCCCGTCGAGCACGACGGATTTCTCGGATATGCGAGCACCGATCAGCTTGTCCTCAAATCCGGGATAGCATATCGCCTCCTTGCCGTTGAGCAGTCCCATCTCTCCAAGGATCATGGGTGCCGCGCAGATAGCGAGGATAAAAGAGTCGTTCGCCTTTGCGTTTTCTATAGCTGAGCGAACAACGGCTGATGCCGCAAGATTAAGTGTGCCGGGCATTCCACCGGGGAGGAATATCATTTCGGGTGTATCCGAGAGAGTATCCGCATCGGTGAGGTCTGTCTTCACAGTGATGCCATGAGCACCCGTGATAGAGTCAGAGCCGATGCCGACAGTCTTGACTTCGACACCCGCGCGGCGAAGAAGATCCAGAGGGCAGAGAGCCTCGATCTCCTCAAAACCTTGTGCTATAAAGAAATATACCATAGATTACCTCGTTTAATACGAAAATCAGAAATTATCTCTCTCCCATAGGCTCGGCAAAGCAAAATTCGTTTGCCGCATCTATGTGAGAAAAAGCCTTTAAAAGACCAAAATCAGCTGTCAATACGGGCGCGTCTGCGCTGTCGGGCGCAGCAAACTCGGAAAAGCCGAGAGATGTCGAAAATAAAGCGCACTTACCGCTCGTTTCCTTTCCCGAAAGAAGTACTTTCTGCGAATATCCCATACGGGTATATGTTGTCGCAAGCTTGTCTGTAGCGGGGATAAGGCAGAGCATATCCTTGCCGTCAGCCAAGGTCTGCGCCTCGCATCGCTCCATAAGCTTTTTGAAAAGACCGTGACCTCTGTGGTCGGGATGAACGCACACGCCGTAGGCATAATATCCCAAAATATCGTTTTCGCTTCTTATGGGTACAAGGGAAGCCATGCCGACGAGCGCGCCGTCCTTATACTCGGTGAGAGTGAGCACGTCGGGTATGGTGAAAAAGCTTTCCGCAACCTCTTCAGAGTCCCCAAAGCAGAGAGACCAAAGAGCTTTTTTGTCGGGCAGAGACATGTCTATCAAAGGAAAAACTCGCAGAGCTTGTCCGCGTCAAGCGTGTACTCCTCGCGTGTGCGAAGATCCTTTACCTTGGCCTGCTTTGCCTCAAGCTCGCTCGATCCCATGATGACAACGTGAGAGTAGTTGCCCTTTATCGCGTAGTCGAGCTGCTTGCCGAACTTTTTAGATCCGATGTAGATAGAGCTCTTAACTCCAGCCTCGCGGAGCTTTGCGACCATAGAGGTATATTCGAAATAGGGAACATCGTCAAACTTTGTAACGAGTACCTTTGTGCCCGTTGTGTATATATCGGGAATGAGGTTGTGCGTTACAAGGAAGTTTTCAAGTGTTACGTCTCCAAATCCAAATCCGACACCGGATACGTTTGTGTTCTTTACAAAGAGACCTACGAGGTTGTCGTAGCGCCCGCCGCCGAACATTGCGCGGTTGTTCTCGGGAGCTTCGTCAAGCACCTCAAAAACAGTACCTGTGTAGTAGTCAAGACCTCTGATGATACCGAAGTCGAACACACAGTACTCATCAAGCGAGAGTGCCTTGAGAGCCGCAAAGAGATCGATAAGCTCCTGCGCTCCGCGGGATTCGGGGCAGAGAGCTGCCGCCTCTTCAACACTCATAGTATAGAGTGCGTCGATCTTTGCGATCTTATCCGCGTCAAGACCGAGGGCTGTGAGCTCGCGCTCATATACCTCTCTCGGTATCTTGTTCTTCTTATCAACGACCTTGGATACCTTTCTGCTGCCCTCGGCATCCGTCTCAGCGATAGATGCGATGATATCGTTGAAGAAACGGCGGTTGTTGATGTGTACCTTGAACATAGAGGAGTCCGCGTCAAACACCTTAAGCAGAGATATAGCGGTGGAGATGACCTCAAGGTCAGCCTCGTATGAGTCACATCCGAATATATCAACGTTTACCTGCCAGTGCTCGCGAAGTCTTCCTCTCTGGGGATTTTCATATCTGTAAAGATTGGGGATAGAGAACCACTTGAGAGGGAAGTTGAGCTCGTTTATCTTGCCCGCGACGAGACGAGCGACCGTGGGGGTCATCTCGGGTCTTACGGCAAGGCGTCTGCCGCCTCTGTCTGTGAAGTTATAGGTCTGCTCATTAGCGATCTCCTCGCCGCTCTTTGCAATGTACATCTCGAGAGACTCGAGCATAGGACCGTTATATTCCTCAAAGGATGCAAGCTCAAGAGCGGAGCGGATCTTTCCGAAAAACCAGTTTCTGAGTGTCATATCCGCAGGATAGAAGTCTCTTGTTCCTTTGTAGGGTTTAGTTGATAAAAGCTGTGCGCACATTTTTTATGTTTCCTTTCGATTTTAGAACCTTAAATAATTATAAATACATTAAATTATAACATACTGCAAGGGCTTTGTCAATCACGACGCAGATAATTATTGGGAGTAGAATGCCATTTTGCGAGAAAAGGTTAAAAAAGAGTGAACATTATTGATTTTTTGCGTGCTTTGTGATATAATTTTCTCTGTTAGTTTTTGATTTTCCGGGAGGAAATATGAGTATAAAAAAGCACGAAATGGATATGACTGAGGGTCCGCTTTTCAGCAAGATCCTCAGGTTTTCTCTGCCGCTTATTTTTACGGGACTTTTGCAGTGCCTCTATAATGCGGCAGACCTTATAGTAGTCGGACATTTCAGAGGACATATAGCCCTTGCAGCGGTCGGAAGTACAAATGCGCTAAACAACCTCATCGTCGGTCTCTTTATGGGAATATCGGTTGGAGCAGGTGTTTGCGCCGCGCAATATATAGGCGCTAGAGAGCACGATAAGGTGGAAAAGGTCGTTCACACCTCGGTCCTTGCGGCGCTTATAATGGGCATTTTGGTAGGCGGTATCGGTTTTGCTCTTTCGAAACATCTGCTCATTTTGATGGATACGCCCGCAAACGTAATAGAGTATTCAACGCTCTATATCCGCATCATTTTTCTCGGTGTTCCCGCGGTGCTGCTTTACAACTTCTGCGCGGCGATACTTCGCGCGACGGGAGACACCCGGCATCCGCTTATCTTTTTGACGATATCGGGTATCGTCAACGTAGTTCTCAACCTCATAATGGTAGTTTGCTTCGGTATGGGCGTTGAGGGCGTCGCTATTGCGACTATTACCTCTCAATATCTCTCCGCTGTACTTGTGTTCTTACATATGTGCAGGATAGACAGCTCAATAAAGATAAAGATACGCGAGATCCGCATACATAAGGACCACTTTGTGAGAATGATGAAGATAGGCATTCCCTCGGGAATACAGGGCTCGCTTTTCTCACTGTCAAACGTGCTTTTTCAGTCCGCTATCAACGGCTTTGGCGACGTGATAATGGCGGGCAATTCCGCGGCGGCTAATATTGAGACATTTACCTGGATAGTAATGAACGCGCTTCACCACACGGCGGTCTCCTTTACCGCGCAGAATGTTGGCGCGAAAAAATACGAGCGACTTGGCACGGTGCTTCGCAACTGCCTCCTCGTTGTAACGGGCGTTTGGGCGGTGAGCGCGGGACTTATACTTATATTCGGACGTCAGCTCGTCGGCCTTTACGCGGGTGGAGATCCTGCGGTAATACAGAGCGGACTTAACAGAGTGTGGATAGTAATAAGTACGCATATCATCTGTGGATATATGGACGTCATGTGCGGTGCGCTTAGAGGAATGGGCCGCTCATTCAGCTCTATGATGCTCACACTTATCTTTAATTGCGGTGTGAGAATCCTTTGGCTTCAGACGATATTTAAGATCTTCAGCACCCCTACGGGTATATACGTTGCATATCCCGTATCCTGGGGGCTTTCAGCACTTGCGAACCTCATAGCATTTCTCATATTCCTGAGAAAGCTCAAGGCATCGAAACAGGAAGAACTGCTCGCGCCCACTCCCTAAATACTAAAAATCTCTTTGGAGGAAACGGCTTTGATCGAAATCAGATCACTTGTGAAAAAATACGGCGAGACCTTCGCCATAAACGGAATAAACGCTGGCTTTTCCGAGCGCGGTGTTCACGCGGTGCTCGGTCCGAGGGGAGCGGGAAAGACAACGCTTCTTGACGTCCTTACGGGATACATACCCGCAACCGAGGGCGAGGTGCTCATCGGCGGTAAGAGGCTTTGCGATGATCCTATAGAGCTCAAAAAGAGAGTGGCATATCTGCCCGAACACCTCGTATTTTACGAGGAAATGACTCCCTTTGAGTATCTTCTGTTTATCGGAGAGGCAAAGCGAGTTGCCTCTGATAAGCTTTACAAAAGAGTAAAGAGCGTGCTTGATCTGACAAGGATCTCAGAGATCGCGGATACGAGCATAAAGTCGCTCAGCGCTGCTGAGAAAAAGCTTGTCGGTGTGGCACAGTGTATGCTTGGAAACCCCGATATCATAGTTTTTGATTCTCCTATGGCAGCTCTTGATGCGGATAGTAAAGCGCAGCTTGGAGCACTTATAAAGCGCCTTGGCGAGCTCAAATGTGTGATAGTCACCACAGATACACTCGCTGACGTTTATGATATCTGCGATGACCTTATGATAATATCGAACGGCGAGGTCGTCGTTTGCGATACGGTTAAAAATATTGAGGATAAGCTGATAAAAACAAAAGCGCTCAGCCTTTCTGTAAGAGGCACTGAGGAGACCGTTCTCTCGGCTATAAAGGACGTTCCTGGAATATCCGCATGTATCGTCAGCTCATCCGATGGCGGAGTTGTATCTATGAAGCTTGAGTATGACGCGAAGGCGGAGATAAGGGGCTCGCTTTTCGCGATCCTTGCAAAGATCTCCTGCCCGATACTCTCTATGGCAGAGCGTACCCTCACACTTTCCGACGTGTATATGCAGCTAGTTGCCGCAGAGCCGAAGCATGATGCCCACGTAAAAGAAGCCCCTAAAAAGAGAACAAGAGTGGGAGGTAGAAGAAAATGAAAGCTGTTTTCAAGCGTGAATTCAAGTCTTATTTTCAGAGAATGAGCGGTTTTCTCTTCCTCGGGATATCTCTTTGTCTTATGGGTGCGCTTACAACACTTTATTGTGTGTATTACGGAATGCCGTCGCTGGCTTACGCGCTCTCTGACATGTCGCTTCTCACAGCACTTCTCATACCCGCGTTTGCGGCTTGTATGATCTCCGGGGAGAGAAAGAGAGGCACTGACCGAATCCTCAGTATGCTCCCGATATCCCGCTTTGATATCCTCTTTGGAAAGTATTTTGCTATGCTTATGCTTTTCTTATTGAGCGTACTTTCCTTTGCAACGCTCCCCGTGTTTCTCAGCGCGTTTGGAAAGGTAGAGCTTGCGTTATCTTATGCGTCACTTTTCTGCTATGCGCTTTTCGGAGCGGCGTTGATAGCGATCACGCTCTTTATCTCCACGCTCTTTGATAACACTTGGGTATCTGTCGGTGTAAATTATGGGGCTGTAGTTCTGTTTTATATTATAAACACATTGGCAGAGTCGTTTTTACCTATGGGTAAGGCAAGAGAGATAATCCTCTCGCTCTCCTTCTTTGGCAGATTTGACAGCTTTATGTTCGGTGTGTTTGACGTAGCTACACTCCTTTATTATGCCGCAGTTACGGTGTTCTTTTTGATGCTCGCGCTCTTTTCCGCAGAGAAAAGACGCTTGTTTTGAGGGGGTGCCGATATGACTAAAAAGACACTCGGTTACTCGCTCGTAGCCGCAGTTATGGCGCTTTTGATCGTTGCCCTCGGTGTTATCTCGGTGATCCTGCCGAATAGATACACCACACTTGACTTGACCTCCGATAAGCTCTACTCACTCTCGGATACCACAAAAGCCTTTCTCTCAAAGCTTGACGAGGAGATAACGATATACGTTCTCGACTCGAATATGGCTGACAAGAGGTTTGAGGATTATCTCGAAAGATACGCGGATCTCTCGGACAAAGTAAAGCTCGAATACGTGAATTCCGCAGAAAACCGTGAGGTAGCGACAATTCTTGCAGAGTACGGATTTTCAGGTACGACCACTCCGTCTGCATACAGTCTTCTCATATGCTCGGAGAAGAGAGAGCAGTTTATCGACTATCTCAATCTTTTCAGCTATACAAACGAAAAGCTCGGATTCAAAGAGCTTTCCACAAGCTATTATAATTACTATCTCCAGCTCTTTACATCCTCTGCGGATTACTCACAGTATCTCGTAGCGCTTGCGACAGAGACGCAGAAGATGATACACGTAGAGGATACACTGAACCGAATAATCGAATACGTGAGTGCTGATATGATCCCCCAGCCCTACTTTGTGACGGGACACGGAGAGGACTCGCTGACAGAGGGCAATTTTGCTGCGCTTTTGAATTATTACGGCTACGCTTACGGTATTTATGATGTTACCGCAGGCGCAGGCATACCTGCCGACGCGTCCTGCATCATAATCAATTCACCCACTGAGGATTACACCGCCGAGGAGGCAGAGCGCATACTCGCTTACCTCAAGTCGGGAGGAAATATGCTCTTTATCGCATCCCCTGAAAATGCGTCGATGCCGAATATAAAGGCTATAACAGAGTATTATGGATTTGCGCTCACAGACGGTGTTGTTCTCGAGGACAAGGAAGTTGAGGAGGGAGAGGAGCCCACCGTGAGCGAGACAGTGACTATAACGCTCAATATAGATCACGATGTTTTTGCGGCTATCAACACAAACACCGTTTCTCTCGCAAAGCCCTCGGTTATTAAAATATCCGAAGATCTCAGAGTCTCTCAGCTCGTAACCCCTCTCCTTTCTTCCACCGAAAAAGCTTATATCAAGGACAGCGGGGCAGAGTCGCCCTTTACACTCGGTGTAGCGGTAGAAGAGGAGTGTGAGGCAGGGAATACAAAGATAGTTTGTCTTGCTACAGCAAGCAGTGTCAATGATGAAAATCTCTCGCAGGAGGCAATAACACTTCCCGTTTGCGCGCTTTCCTGGATGGCAGAGGGATTCTCAAATACTGTTGAGGAGGTCGCTCCCAAGATATATCAGGATAAACCTCTGAATATTGAGCAAAAGCAGGGAATATACTTCGGTGTGATCTTTGCGATCATAGCGCCTGCCGCTATCATCGGTATCGGAGTTGCGATAACTAAAAGCAGAAAGAAAAGATAAAAGCTCTTGACAAAAGCTTTGCTGTGTGGTAAAATCTAAACAGAGACGATATGTCTCTTTTGGAGGGATCAATGGCATATTTGTGTAAAGATAAGAAAACACGTGACAGAATAAGAGAATATATAAACCAGTATATAAGCGAGGAGCATCGCTCACCCTCTATCCGCGATATCGCGGCAGGAACCGGAATCTCCAGAGCTATGGTCCAGAGATATATGGCGGCAATGCGTGCCGACGGCGAGATAGATTACGGTCGCCGTGACATCGAGACTGATTTTTCGAGAAAATTCGACCAGAACAACGTGCCTGTGGCTATACAGGACAGCGACGCGGCTGACGGAGGAGAGAAGTATCTCTCGCTTCCTCGTGCGTGGGTCGGAGAGGGCGACTTCTTTATGCTCACCGCAAAGGACGACTCTATGAACGGTGTCGGGATCGATGAGGGCGATGAGGTCATATTCGCAAGAGGCGATGATTTTACAGATGGTGATGTTGTTGCCGCAGAAGTTGACGGAGCTCTTACGATAAGACGCGCATATAGAAGATCTGTCGGTGTTATGCTCTCTGCCGCAAACCCCAAATACAGCGACAGAATATATGAGTCCGAGGTAGTTTGCGGCAAGGCTCTGCGCGCTGTAAAGGACCTCTCAACTCTCGGTGAAAAAGAGAAAAAAGCGGCAGCCGAGCGTGATCTTCAGGTATTTCTGCTTTGATATGATAAAAGAAAAAGGCTTTTGCTACGTTTGTAGCAAAAGCCTTTTTATCATGTTCTTGTGTAAAGGTCGTTGAGATAAGCAAAGTAGCCTTTGTTTATTTCATCAAGCTGCTCCTTTGTAACCCTGAAGCCCCAGTTGTTTTTCGAAGTACCGGGGGTGTTCATTCTCGTATCTGCTCCAAAGAGCAGAAGATCCTGAATAGGGAGTATCACCGTATCGGCGTGCGAGGCAAACATAGTTTTTATTATCGCGCGACACCCCTCGTGCCAATCCTCGCCCGTGTATCCGCAGTAGGAGAATATGCGGCGGCGTGTGTAATCGTCGCACTCCCAAACATAACCAAGGAGAGTATTGTTGTCGTGAGTTCCCGTATAGGCGATAGAATTTGCGGCATAGTTGTGGGGCAGGTGAGGTGTTTCTCTGTCACCGAGGAATGCGAACTGGAAAACTCTCATTCCGGGGAAGCCGCTGTAATCAAGCAGATCTACAACGTCCGCTGTTATGTCACCGAGATCCTCCGCGATAATGAGACGCTCACCCGCGACCTCGCGGATCTTGTCAACAAAGTCGCGCGAAGGCCCCTTGACCCAGCTGCCCTCCTTTGCGGTCTCCGCATCGGCGGGAATGCTCCAATAAGCCTCAAGTCCTCTGAAATGGTCGATACGAACACCGTCAAAAATGGTGAGCATATGTGAGATGCGACGACACCACCAAGCGTAGCCGTCATCCTTCATTTTGTCCCAGTCATAAAGAGGATTTCCCCAAAGCTGACCGTCCTCTGAGAAATAGTCGGGGGGAACACCCGCGACCGCGGTGGGGCGGTCACGCTCATCGAGCAAAAACTGATCGCGGTTTGCCCATACGTCAGCGCTGTCAAGCGCCACGTATATCGGGATATCACCGATTATCTTTATGCCCTTTGAGTTGGCATAAGCCTTTATCTGTTGCCATTCTGTAAAGAATTCGAACTGTATGAACTGCCACAGGAAAAGCTCCTCAGAGGCAGGTCTTTTTATTTTCCACTCATACCACGGAGCGTCTCCGTTAGCACTCTTGAGTGCCAAAAATTTTGCCGCGTCGGAGAGATCCTTGTGTTCACGCAAAAATTTTGCTATCTTTCTCGTGAGCGCTTTATCTTCCTTTGCTCGTCTTGACGCTACGCGCAAAAGCTCTATTCTCTCTGCTGAAAGCCTTTCAAACTCGCAAAGATAGGGCGTTTCTTGCTTTGCGCCCTCAAGCTCCTCCTCGGTGAGAAGTCCTTTTTCGCAGAGTGTCGGCAGATCGATGAAAAATGGATTTCCGCCGAATGCCGAATAGGATTTATAGGGAGAGTTGCACTCGTCGGTCATGCAGAAGGGGAGGGTTTGCCAAAAGGAAAATCCGCTCTCTGCCAAGAAGTCTGCAAACTCGCGAGTCTCCTTACCGAACGAGCCTATAGAATAGTCTCCGTAAAGCGAGGAGATGTGCATAAGCACGCCTGACTGTCTTTTCATATTTTGTCCTCCGTGGGGGTTAACTGGCTATATTTTATCTTATCATAGCCGCGGATATTTTTCAAGGCGAGCCTTAAAAAATATCCACGCTTTTTGCCGCTTTGGTGGAATACACCGCAACCCGTCGACACTCCTTGCCGAAAAGTCGCTCCGCGGCTATTTTATAATATCCGAGTTGCTCACCGTGAAGTGAGGCGAGCTTATCTTTTAGCTTTTGGTCATCCTTTAACTCAGCGACGCTCAAGCGGTCGGTCTTATAATCGTAGACCGATATTTCACCGTCCTTATCTATGAGGATAAGGTCGATAACTCCCTGAACCGCAAGGTCTTCATCGGTGCGGCTTATAAACTCCTCGTCCTTTGAAAAACTTGAGGTGGGCATGAGAATATTGAATCTTTGCTCCCTGATGACCTTTTTCGCACACTTTATTTCCTCGTAAAGGTCGCTCTCAAAAAATCTCTCAAGCTCGTCGCAAAAGACCTCGCCAGCGGCGCTCACGGGGATAAATCTTTCCTCGATGAGCCTTGCTATCTCTTCTTTTACGCCCTGTTTTTTAGCGCGGTCAAAATCGCAGAACTGCAAAAACAGGTGTGTTGAGGTGCCGCGTTGCGCGGCACTTGGTGTACTCTCTCCGTCGGGGAAAAGCGCCTTTGGAATGGGTGCTTTTTTAGGTTCTTCAAAGAGATTGAGAGAACTGTCATTTTCGTCGAGTACATCGGGGGAGAGCCTTGATACAGATATCTTGGCGGGAACTCTTGAAAGGTGCAGATATGGATATTCGTAGGTAAAATCCGCACTCAGCTTTTCAAGAAGCTCTGTGTCTATCTCAAAAGAGGTTTCTTCGGCTTCTTCTGTGGGTTCTTCTTTACCTATAATGTCAAGCGTTGTGGGATCGATAAAGGAAATGTCGCATATAGCGGACGTGTCCCTGCCAGAGAGGGCTACGAGTATCCATTCAAGGTGAGATTTACACTTCATAAGCGTATATTTTCCCGAATATCTGTGCCTTTCCTCAGCGGTGGCGAGGAGCTTTTCAGCGCTTTGTGAGGACGAGCCCGTGACGTAGAGATACTCTCTCGCTCTTGTGAGCGCAACGTAGAGAACTCGCATCTCCTCCTCGGTCTGCGCGGCAACTATCTTTGACATTATAGCCTCTCGCATAGGAGTGTTTATGCGTGCAAATCCAGTACCGTCGGAGAGCTTCATGGCGACACCGGTGGAGTATTCAAAGAGCAAGCTGTCCTTGAAATCATTTTTGTTGAACTGTCCCGAGGTTCCGCAAAGGAAGCAGACGGGGTATTCAAGTCCCTTGGAATGATGTACCGTTATGAGTGAGACCTTGCCGACCGTCTTATCCGAGGCGGCGGTCTCAAGCTTTGCATCGTTTGCTATCATTCTGTTGAGATATTCTATGAAATCGTAAAGTCCGCGATACGCTCCCGCCTCAAATTTTCTCGCGTACTCGTAGAGTATCTTGAGATTTTCCGAGTCGGTGATGCCAGATCTTGCAAAAAGAACAGAGGAGAATATGGTGCGGAGCAGCTTGCCGACGGGCATAGCGTGTGTCATATCTCGCCACTCTTTGAGTGTAGCGAGGAAAAAACTGCATTTTTTTGCAAGCTCGCTATTGTACTTTTCTGCATAAAGAGAGAGCGCATCGTAGAGAGAAAGATTAGGGTCTGCCGATTTTTTGATGACCACAAGATTATCAAGTGTGAGGTCAAAGAGCGGAGAATAAAGCGTTGCCGCAAGGTGTATATCCCTTGTGGGATTGTCTATCACATTGAGTACCGAGAGGATGAGCAGAACGTCGGGAGACTCAAAATACTTGTTCTCCTCGCCACCGCAAAAGTCGATACCTGCCTCGGTCAGCGCATCTCTGAGATAGGGCTTCATAGTACTCGAGCGGAACATTATCGCAATGTCCTCGGGTCGTATGCGCGCTCCATTTGCAAGATGACCGCCCGCGAGTAGCGTTTTTATCTCCGCGGCAATATATCTTGCCTCGCTTTGACGGTTATTCTCCGCGTTTTTAACGTAGTCGCTTGCCTCGTCCTCTGGAGCGGTGACTATCGCGAGGGAAACCTTCGGTGAGACATAATCCTCGCTCGGCTTTGCCTTTGAGAATTTAAGGTCATCATCGAGGCAATAGCCTATGTTTTCATTGAATATGCCGAAAAGATATGAGCATACGGCATTTGTAAATTCTATAACATTTTCGTCGCAGCGGAAGTTATCCGACATAAAGATAGATTCTGCAAGAGAGCCATGGGCTCTCGGTGTTCCGTGGAGCGGAAAGAGCGCGCGGTAGCCTGCAAAAACGTGAGGCTCGGCTCCTCGGAAGCCGTAAATGCTCTGCTTTATATCACCGACCATAAATCTGTTTTTGCCGTTAGAGATCGATTTGAATATGAGATCCTGAACGCGGTCAACGTCCTGATACTCGTCGATATATATGTCGGTGTATTTTGTGGATATCTTTTTTGCCGCCTCTGTTGGCTGACCGTCGGGAGTTACCAAAAGCTTTAGCGCATAGCGACGGATATCCGAAAAGTCAAGGGCAGAGCGGCGGAGCTTTTCGCGGTTGAACTCACTCTCAAAGCGTGAGAGCACCTCAAAGAGGCAAAGAGTCATCTCTTTTGAGCGTTTCATTGATGCCGAGATGTTTTCCGCGCTGAGTCCAAAGGATTTTTTCGCAAGCTCACGTATCGCTTTTGTTATTTCCGTGCGGCGCTCTTTGGCGAGCGTTATTTCTTCGGAAAGCTCACCGCGGATCGTCTTGAGAGATATCGGAGAATAGCTCTCGATATGCGTCTTTGCGCGCACGTACGAGCGCTCCTTCAGTATCTCCAAAAGTTCTTCGCAGAAGCGAAGATCATAAGCGAAGGAGGGTAGGTAGCAAGCGGTCGTTTTTTCATCCGAGCGCATTAGCTCTGCCGCGTCATCGAGGATCTCGACGTAGTGTGCTACCGCATCTTCGATGTTTGAAGCGAGCACCTCGCCAAACGAGCTCTTAAAGAAATCCTCGCATGCCGCACGATCATAATTTTTGGCGCATTCTTTCAGAAATTCTATCCCTTCGGGATAGGCGGATATGCTCGTGTAAAGATTCAGCAAAATGTCGGGCAGACGGTCTCGTCCCTTGAGGGTCACAAATGACTCAACAAAAGCGGAGAATCCATCTGTGTCCGCATCGTAAAAGGCGGATATGGTGTCGGTCATACACTCCTTTGCGAGCAGCTGTATCTCGGCGGTGTCAGCTATTCTGAAGCTTGGCGGAAGTGAAAGCTCGGAGAAGTTTTCGCGGAGCAGGTCGAGATAAAAGGAGTCAATGGTGCATATTTTCGCGCTCGTCGTTTTTACAAGCTGTGATGCGAGATGCCTGTTTGTGGGATCCTTTGCGAGCGCTTCGCTGAGTGCCTTGAAAATCTTGAGCCTGAGCTCTGATGCCGCGGCTCTCGTAAAGGTAACGATGAGCATTTTAGAGATGTCGAGAGGAGCTTTTTCGTCTTTGAGAGAACGTATTATTCTTTCGGTGAGCGTGGCGGTCTTTCCTGATCCTGCCGCAGCGGATACGAGCAGGTCTTTACCGCGGGTCTCTATCGCCGCGCTTTGCGCCGGTGTGAAGTTCATGATTTAGCTCCTTTCGTCAGAATTTTGCAGATTTTTCAAGCCTTCTGCATATCGGCTTCATTTCACAGTAGTCGCAGGGAAGTGTTTTTTTGTGGAGCAATGGTTCGGCATCTGCCGAGCCGCGCTTCATCTCCTCTGCTATCGAGGTGATAGTGTTTTCTATCTCAGCTCTTATCTCGTCGAATTTCTCAAAGGAGGTGAGCGCTTTGCCTACAAGTGCGCCTTTTTTGTCCTTTTTCACACCCGCAAGGAAGCTTGGCGAGAGTGCGTCGTTCATTGCGGTAAGAATATCCTCGTCATCAAGCAAAAGTCCGTTTCGATCAAGCGCGGACGTAGCGAGCGAGAGCACCTCGGAGGAGTCTCTGTAGTCCTCAAGCTCGACAGTGGGGATGTTTGAGGAGAGATATACGATACCCGCGGGGAGTATCTCACCTACCTCTGCATCTCCTTTGCAAAATACTCGCTTTGCCTTGTCGTTGCAGAGTGCGAAAAGGTAGATAAGCATCTGTGTATTGAGGCCGAGCGAGAGGTCGTCGAGAGAGAAGTCCTTGCTTCCCGTCTTGTAATCGACAACTCTCACGTAAACTTGTCCGTCGCGTCGAAGAACGTCAACACGGTCAACTATGCCTCCAAGCGATACTGTTCCGCCGTCCTTCAAGGTGAATTTGAGTCGGGGAGCACCGCCACTACCTATCTTGAGCTCAAAGAATTCGGGCTTGAAGTCGGAGTGCGCGAACTCCTCAATTATATTCTTTGCGAGGAGCAAAGAGAGGTTTCGCAGGCGTCTGTAAAGGTGGATAAAGCTGCCTTTGTTTCTCTTGCTTTCGGGGCAGACAAAGCCCACGTATCGCTCTGTCGCGGCATCTGTGAGCTCACGGATGCGAGCCTCGTCGACCTCGGAAAGAGGTGTTTCTTCAGTGACGAGTTCCTTGATAAGATTTTCAAGTATAAAGTGTATAAAAGTACCTATCTCCGCGCCTCTGAACTCTGCGGATTTTTCCTCGCGGAGCTTCAAAACGTAGGAGCAGTAGTAGTTGAATCTGCAGTTTACAAACTTTTCAAGCCTTGACTGGCTAAGCTCAAGATCCCTAGGAAATACAAGGCTTGCGGTCTCCTCGGATACCGAGCATTCGCTCGTCGAGAGATCCTTTTGAGGGCTGTTTACGAGAGTCGCATCTTCACCTGACGCGATTAGTGCTTCCTTCAGAGCCGACTGCTTTGAGATGTCATCAAGAGAGTAAAGATATCTCATCGCGCTCTGCTTTGAGGGAGTGAGATAAGAGAGGTCGCGTTCGTCAAAGACGTGCTCGCTGACGCGCGGCAAAAGGACCTTCGTTCTCGTGTATGCGAGCGAGGGTTGTTTTGCTCTGCCACTGACCTCGGCGCGCGAGGTGATGAGTATGAGTCGCTCCGAGGGGAGAGAAAATGCTCTTTGCAAGAACAAAAGCTCCTCGGACATTTTTACTTCAAGATTTTCGGAAAACTCAAGTCCGAGATCCGCGAGCATTTCTCTCTCAGGAGAGTTGAGAAGTCCCGTGTCGGTAACTGTTTTGGGGAACTCTCCGTCGCAAAGTCCAAGGAGAATTACAGCGCGCGGAGAATTTGCGCGGAGCATAGATGCCGAGCCTATCGTTACCTGATCTACAGACGTGGGTATTGTTCCTATCTCGCTCTGCTCGAATACGATCTTCAGGGCGGTGGCGAGGTCGGATGTGCTCATCTCAAAGTCGCCGAGCAGCTCGGCAATGAGCGAGAGAGTGTCAAGTATCACTGAGTAAAGCGAGAGATATTCCTCGGCTTCCTTTGTGTTGCCTCTTGTGGCAGATTCTTTTGCGAGTGAGCCGAGCTTTGTCTCGATGTTGCAGGACTCTAAATATTCGTATATCGCGCGGCAAGCCTCTGTAGTGCCGTTTGCGGCATCAAGCTGTGCGAAAAGGGGAATAAGCCTTGCTTTAAGCGTGTCTCTTACTTGATTTGCAAGTGTGAGGATATGAGAGCCACGCGCGGATATTGCCGCGCTGTATCCGTCGGGATTCATGCTCCAGTAGTCCTCGGTAAAGGCAGAACCCTTGATATTCCAAGTGTTTACATAGCTCTCAAATACGTCGAGCTGTTCCTCGGTGAGGTCATAAAAGCCACATTTTATATGTGATATCACGTCACTTGCGCGCCAGTTTCTGTTTTTTATCATAAGTGCGGAGAGGATAAATTTTATCGCGGATTTCGAGGTGAGATCGCTCTTTTCAGAGAAGAAAAAGGGAACACCCTCTCGCTCAAAGGCGGGCTCGATTATGCCTCGATATGACTCGGCATCTCTCGCGATAACAACGATATCCCTACATCTGATGCCCTCTCTCATAAGGGATCTTGTCCATCTTGCCGCAGCTTCCGCCTCGGCATAGGGGTCTTTTGCTGCCTCAAGGACCACAGAGGAATCAGCCTCACCGTCAAACGTTTTTGAGCTGCTCATGCGCCAAAGATTTTTCGAGAGATATGCAAGGGAGGGGGATTTTGCGCGCTTGTTTTCCGAAAGAACGCATATGTCCGCGCCTCCGTGCCCCTCTGCGGATCTGATAAGACGGCGCTCGGTAGCCGTGAGGCTTGCGGTGTATATGGAATCAAATCTCGGTTCGGGTAGAGGGATAGAGACTGCCGTGTTCTCCGCTTGCGCAAATATCTCGTCTATGACGGAATGCTCCGCGGCGGTAAATGACGTAAAGGCATCTATATATACGTTGCAATTCGAGAAGAAAGAGTGATTTTTCAAAATGTCGGCAAGCTTTGAGATATCGTCTGCCGAATCGCTGAATTTTTCTGATACCGAGTTGTTGTAAAGCGAGTATATGAGGGATATATCGCGGAGCTTGTGATAAAACTCGGAGTTTTTGTCAAGCTTTTCTGTGGCACTCTCAAGATTTGCTGGGGATATCGAGCTTGCCTTGCACTCTCCGACAGCCGAGAGCATTATCTCGGTGAGAGAAGCGTCGTCCTCATCTGCCTTATAATGCTCCAAAAGAGGTGCGAGCTCCTTTAGGTTTTTCCACATCAAAAGGTGCTTTGCGGGGGCGGTTATGTAGTTGTATTCAAGGCCACCATACTCTCTGCACACCCTGTTGTAAAGACGTGAAAAGCTCAGCACCTCGGTAGTGAGCTGTGCAGATGGGGGGAGGCTGTAGAGCAGGGCGCGCTCTGTTGAGACTGCCTGCTGCTCGGGCACTATCAAAAATGAGTGAACACCGGCTTTTGCATCATTTTTGAGCATATTTATTATCTCGTGCGTTTTGCCAAAGCCGAAGTCGCCGTATATAAATCGGATCATTTTAAATCCTCCGCAAAGATTTAGATATTTTACAAAAATATTATATCATATTTTTTTGATTTTGTCAAAAAATCTTAACATATTCGGTGTATAATTTAAGTAGTGTGGCGAGCATATCCTGCCATGCTGTTATGGAGGAGATTATGATCTTAAAAGCAAGAAAGATTTATAAAAAGGCGGCAAAAAAATGCGCCTCGTCATTCTCTAAAAAAGCAAAGACACTCAAGGGAAAAAAGAAAGTGATCCTGAAAAAAGGTGAGACGATAAAAAAGAAAGCGGGTACTGTGAGGAGTTCTTTTGATGACGCTTTTACCTTTTGATCTTATAAAGTACTTGCAATTTTTTCTCAAAGGTGTATAATAGTTCTATGTGAATTTATAAAAAACTGCAAAGGAGGGTGTTTATGCAAAAAAGAATAGACCACGTTATACTGAAAAGCCTTAAATGCCCGAAATGCGGGGAGGCACTTGAGCTTGAGAACAAAGAGAGAAGTCTTGTTTGTAAAACGATCGTCGGTAAGCGACATTGCTTTGATATCTCAAGCGATGGATACGTAAACTTTGCGCTTGCCGATAACACGAGTGGAGACACAAAGGACGCGGTACGTGCGCGCACCGTTTTCCTTGATTCGGGAGCGTACGAGCGCATATCCGATACTCTCACAGAGCTTGTTTTGAAGTATGTGCCGCAGGGCGGTTTTGTGATAGACGCGGGATGCGGAGAGGGGTATTATTCCTACAAAATTGCAGAGCGCGGAGCTTTTGTGTTTGGTGCGGATATCTCTAAAAACGCAGTGGCGCACTGCGCTAAAAGAGCAAAAAGAGGATCTCTGTACGGCACGTTTTTCGCGGTGTCTAGCGTGTTTTCTTTACCCTTAAATGACGCTTCTGCCGATGCGGTCGTAAACGTTTTTGCACCGTGCGTTGAGGCGGAATATTCAAGAGTGCTCAAGGACGGCGGTATATTGATAGTGGTACAGGCAGCTCCCGATCATCTTATGGGACTCAAGGAATGCCTTTACGAAAACGTTTATAAAAACGAGGAGCGCGCGGATATCCCGACGGGTATGAAACTTGTGGAGGAGTATCGGCTTACTTACGATCTCTTGCTCTCATCAAACGAGCTTATAATGGCGCTTTTCTCGATGACACCGTATTATTGGCGCACGTCCCAAAAGGACAAGGACAAGCTTGTAGGGCTTGAAGAACTCAACACTAAAATAGATATTTTGTTTTCGGTATATCAAAAATAAAGGAGCTTTTTGTGAAAATATCACTTATAATACCTATGTACAATGAGAGCAGTATCATTAAAGAAACTGCTCTGACGGTAAGTAAATATATGGCAGAGCACTTCGAGGACTATGAGGTGATCTTTGTTGACGACGGCTCAAAGGATGCATCGGCGGATATGGTTCGTGAGCTTGCGCTTCCCAACGTCCGCGTTGAAGGATACGGAGAAAATCGTGGAAAGGGCGCTGCCGTAAAACACGGAATGCTCGTCGCTGAGGGCGATGTCAGAATGTTTACAGATGCCGACCTCGCTTACGGAATCGAAGTCGTTGAACGCGCTTACAAGCGCTTTTCCGAGGAAAAGCTTGACATTTTGATCGGTTCGAGAAGGCTCTCGGAGGACGGATATGAGGGATACACCTTTTTAAGACGTATAATGTCAGGTGTTTATGTAAAGATCCTTTGTCTTTTCGGCGGATTCAAGCTCAGTGACTCGCAGTGCGGCTGCAAGGCATTCTCCGGCGATGCGGCAAAGGCGATATTCTCTCGCTGTGAGGTAAGGGGATTTGCGTTTGATTTTGAGGCGATCCTCTGGGCTACCGAGCTCGGCTACGGTATTGTAGAGATGCCTGTGAAGATAATCAATCACAGAGAGTCAAAGGTGAATGTTATAAAGGATTCTTTTAGGATGCTCCGCGACCTCAGACGAATCAAAAAGCAGGTCAAAAAGAGTTCAAAGCAGGGAAAATAAAGGACGGATATACAAAGTGTGGGAGGCTTTTAGCCTCCCACACTTTGTACTTGGCAAAAAAATTCTCGATAAGGCTAAAAAAACCTTGAAATAAGTGAATATATATGATATAATGTATCGTGTATACGTGCGCGCGACTAAAACGAGCTTTGCATATATAAAACGAGTGACGAGCTGATAAGGAGGAAAGATATTATGAAAGAGCTTTGGGCTTTTCTCGTGTCATTTTTCAATAATTATGTGATAGATACAGTAAAGGAGATGCGTATCGTTGACGTGGTGGATATTTTTGTCCTCTCTCTGGTGCTTTATCTGCTTTACAAATTCATAAGAGACAGACGAGCAGGCAAGCTTGCGATAGGACTTTTGTCTATCTTCGCGCTTCTTTTCTTCAGTTCGATCTTCAATATGCACGCTCTTGGATTTTTCTTTGATAACTTCTATCAGGTAGGACTTATCGCTATCCTCATAGTTTTCCAGCCCGAGCTCAGAGCTGCGCTTGAAAAGGTTGGAGGAACTACCTTTATGGGAATCAAGACAATAACAAACGATTCGACAAAGGATGCGGACATCACCTCGCAGATAGAGGGAATATGCACAGCGGCAAGCGACCTCTCAAGAGACAAGGTCGGTGCGCTTATCGTTATAGAGCGTACGACAAAGCTGGGTGAATATATAAGATCGGGTGTGCTTGTTGACTCTATCGTATCTCCCCACGTTCTTCGCAATATCTTTTTCAACAAAGCACCTCTTCATGATGGCGCGGTGATAATAAGAGACGGCAGACTTTATGCGGCAGGTTGTTTTTTGCCGCTTTCCACCAACAACGATATAAGCAAGGAGCTTGGTACAAGACACAGAGCGGCTATCGGTCTTACCGAGATAAGCGACGCGGTCGTCGTTGTTGTCTCTGAGGAGACGGGAAATATATCGCTTTCGGTTGACGGAAACCTTACGAGAAATTATAATTACAATTCTCTCAAAAAAGAGCTCAACACTCTCCTTATGAGCGGAACGCAGGGAGATAACACGAAAAAGCACAGCAAACGTAAGAACAATAAAGCTTAATCAAGATATACGGAGATTTTTTATGAATAAAAACATAGTGCCCGACAACATGGCGTCAAACGACGGCGAGTACGTTGTAAAGAAAAGTAAAAAACTGAATATCATTGCATTTATTCTTTGTGTTTTTGTGTCCTTTTCTCTTTGGCTTTACGTTGTAAACACACAGGATGCCGATTATACTAGAACCGTTGCGGCATCTGTTGTATGTGTTGGCAGCGATAGCGCGGATAAAGAGTTTGTTTTTGAACTCTCCAGTAATGGAGTGATAGAGGTCAGCGGACCTGCTTCTGCGGTGGATATGATATATAATGCCAGAATAGAAGTGGCTTATGCAAACTATAAAGAGGGAGATACTATCCCTGTGAGTGAGAAGAACGTAAAGTTCTTTGACAATATGGGTAAGATAATCTCCTCAAAGGGGATCTCTGTAAATACAGAAGATCTGACTGTTACCGTTATGGGAGTCAAGGAAAAATGAGCGAGCTTTACGCTACCGAGCAAAAAGGTCTGCTTGTGTCTGATATCAAGCTCTCACCCGATGAGGGGGAGGAGTGTGCTATCGATGCGGCAAAGCTTAAAATAAAGCGTGCAGGGTTGAACCCTGCACAGCTTTCTTTTCGCATATACAAAAAAAGCATAGATGCGAGAAAAAAGCAGGATATAAAGCTTGTCTATTCCGTCGCGGCACATGCCGCCGGAAATATTCGGGTAAACCCTGAAAAGCTCAAGGCTCTCGGCATAAAGGAGCTTCCCGGAGAGGATATAGATATTGAATTCGGCAAGGAAAAGATGGGCGCGCGCCCTCTTGTTGTCGGAATGGGACCTGCAGGAATGCTTGCGGCACTTCTTCTCTCGGAAAACGGATATGCTCCGATAGTTATAGACAGGGGAGACCCTGTGGCAGAGCGCTCCAGAATAAATCAGCGCTTTATTGAAACGGGCGCGCTTGATACCGAATCTAACATTCAGTTCGGCGCGGGAGGCGCGGGAACTTTTTCTGACGGAAAGCTTATGACCCGTATAAACGACCCCAAAATTGCTTACGTGCTTCGCAGATTTTGCGAGTTCGGCGCGCCGCAGCAGATACTGACCTCTGCAAGGCCGCACATAGGCACGGATAACCTTGTAACGATGGTGGACAACCTCCTCTCTTACGTTGAGAGCAGGGGAGGGACTCTGCTTTACAGATGCCGCCTTGACGGAATACGCGAGAATCCGTCGGGAACGATCACGGCACATACGACTCGCGGCGATATAGAGTGCTCCTCTGTGATCCTTGCAACGGGACACAGCGCGAGAGACACCTATAAGATGCTCATAGACTCGGGCTATGCCGTAGATGCGAAGGCATTTTCGGTGGGCGTGAGAGTAGAGCACAGACGAGAAGATATAGATAGAGCGCTTTACGGCGACATGGCAGGATACCCTGCGCTCGGCTCGGCAGAGTATCATCTTTCCGACACGAGAGGGGAGAGAGGAGTTTACACCTTCTGCATGTGTCCGGGCGGCACGGTCGTAGCGGGTGCTTCCGAGGAGGGCGGAGTTGTCGTCAACGGAATGAGCAACTACCTGCGAGACGGCAGGAATTCAAACTCTGCGGTGCTTGTATCTGTAAACCGAGAGGATTACGGTGGAACACCTATGGGTGCTATAGAATTCCAAAGGAGAATAGAGAGACGAGCATTTGCCAAGGGCGGCTCTGATTACTTCGCACCCATACAGACTATGGGCGATTTTATGAGTGGTAAAAGCGGCAGTGAGCCGACGTCCGTTCTGCCTACATACAGAGACGGCAAGGTAAGATGCGCCGATATGAACGAAATACTTCCCCCATTTGTTTGCGAGGGACTGAAACGCGGATTTGCCGCGTTTGAGCGCAAGCTCGAGGGATTTTCAGCGGGCTCTGCGCTTATTACGGCGGCAGAAACCCGCACCTCCGCACCTGTGAGAATACTTCGAACAGAAGAGATGACGGCAATAGGACACGATCTGGTCTATCCCTCGGGAGAGGGCGCGGGATACGCGGGAGGAATAACGAGTGCGGCGGTCGACGGAGTTAGGTCGGCGCTTGCGCTTATGAGGAGATTTGCTCCCCTGACGTAGTAAAAAATAAGAAAGGCAATATACAATGAACAACACTAAAAGAGAAAGGATATGGTCGGAAAAGTACGTGTGCGACGGCGGTCGTTTTGACGACGCACTCTGCGAGATGGCGAGAGAGATAGGCTCGTCCGAGATACTCGCCGTGCTGCTTCAGAACAGAGGCTACAAAACAGCCGAGGAAGCCACACGCTTTTTGAGATTTGAAACGGCAGACTTTCACGATCCGTTCCTTCTGAATGACATTGAGTCTGCGGTGAAGAGAATTATGACCGCAGTTGAACATAAAGAAAAGATCTGCGTATACGGAGACTATGACGTTGACGGAGTTACCTCTGTAAGTATGCTCTATCTCTATCTTACCGATATGGGAGCAGACGTCACCATAAAGATACCTAAAAGAGACTGCGAAGGATACGGCATGTCCGCGGCGGCGGTAGATACGCTTGCCGAGGCAGGAATATCGCTTATAGTCACAGTCGATACGGGAATAACCGCAAACGAGGAGATACTTCACGCAAAGGAGCTTGGTATCGACGTGGTAGTTACAGACCACCACGAGTGTCATACAGAGCTTCCGCAGGCGTGTGCGGTGGTAAACCCGCACAGACCGGATTCAACATATCCCTTCTGCGAGTTGGCGGGAGTTGGTGTTGTTTTCAAGCTGATCTGCGCGTATGAGATGACGCTCTGCAGAGAGCGCGGAGAATCCGTGCTTTCGGGCGTTAGCCGTATCTGCAAGGAATATTCGGATCTTGCGGCGATAGGTACGATAGCCGACGTTATGCCGATAATAGACGAAAACAGACTTATCGTCAGCATGGGCCTTGCTCGACTTGAGGAAGATCCAAGAGTGGGAGTTGCGGCTCTTATGGACGCGGCAAACACTATGCAGAAGGACGGAAAGGTCATATACAAAAAGCGCAAGATAACCTCAAGCACGATAGGCTTCGGTCTTGCGCCCAGGATCAACGCGGCAGGTAGAATAAGCGATTCTATAATAGCTGTAAAGCTCTTGCTCTCGGATAACGATGCAGACGCGCAGAAGTATGCCGAGGAGCTTTGTGTTATCAACAGAAGACGTCAGGTAGAGGAAAATAAGATAGCCGAAGAGGCTTATGAAATGATAGAGCAGAATCACGATTTCTCCCGCGATACGGTGATCGTACTTGAGAATGATGACTGGCAGCAGGGAATAATCGGTATCGTTTCCTCGAGAATAACCGAGAAATACGGTCTGCCGTCTATCCTCATTTCTTTTAGCGGTTCGATCACGGGCGAGCCTCACGGAGCGGACAGCGGAAAGGGATCGGGAAGAAGTGTCAAGGGCATGAATCTTGTCGGCGCGCTCAACTATTGCTCAGACGTTCTTGAAAAGTTTGGCGGTCATGAGCTTGCGGCAGGACTTACTCTCAGACGTGACAACGTTGAGGCATTCAGAAGAAAGATAAACGAATACGCGGCGCAAACCCTCACCGAGGAGAGCCTTGCCGTCACACTTTATTACGACTGTGAGCTCGATATGAGACAGGTTACTCTCGCTCTTGCTGAGGAGATCACAAGACTTGAGCCCTTTGGCGTTGGGAACCCCGCCCCCAGCTTTGCTATGCGCGAGGTTACTGTGCAGAGAATAATGCAGCTCAGCGGTGGAAAGCACACAAAGCTCATACTCGAGTCGGGCGGAGTTTCTATTTGCGGTATGTATTTCGGTGTATCCGCATCCGAGCTCGGTTTTGATGCGGGAGACAAGATAGACGTTCTCTTTAACGTCGACGTTAACGACTATAAGAACGTAAAGAGCGTACAGATGATCATTCAGGACGCAAAGCTTTCAGAGAGCAGCAGAAAGGTGATCGTTGAGGGAAAAGAGATATACGAGCGAGTTTCCGCAGGAGAGGGATATATGGCAGAGGACGATTTCATCCCCACAAGAGATGATTTCGCGGCAGTATATACCTCTATCCGACACGAGTTTAGATCGGGTGTCAGCATTATGGATATGAGGACTATTCTCAAAATAGTCAACTCGTCCGGCATGCCTGCGATAAATTACGTAAAGCTCAAGTATATTCTCAGAATAATGAACGAGCTCAGAATATGCGGTGTGGAGGAGATAGACGAGGATATCTTCAGATTTGAATTTTTCTTCAATACCGCAAAAACAAACATAGAAAAATCTTCTATACTTAAAAAGCTTAAAAGTCAGTGTATAAACAGGGCGAGATAAGAGAGTCCATACACGGAAAGGACATGATATGTCAGAACAAATGGGTGCGGATATGAAAGAGTTGCTGAACTTTTTGTCAGCGACTAACAAAAAATACGACACGGAAATGATAATTCGCGCTTATGAGTATGCAAAAGCGCTTCATGAGGGACAGTACAGAGTCAGCGGAGAGCCCTATATATCGCATCCCGTTGCGGTTGCGACGATAGTTGCGGGACTTGAGCTTGACACAGAGTCTATCTGCGCGGCGCTCCTTCACGATACAGTTGAGGATTGCTCGGAAAAGACAAACCTCAAGGAGATAGAAAAGCAGTTTGGAAAGACTGTAGCGGTTCTTGTTGACGGACTTACAAAGCTTGTCCAGCTCAATATTGAGGACAAGGAAGAGGCGCATATAGAAAATATCCGAAAAATGCTCCTTGCGATGGCAAATGACGTAAGAGTTATCTTTATCAAGCTCTGCGACAGACTTCATAACATGAGAACTCTTTCGGTAAAGCCCGACCCCAAGAGAAGATCTACAGCACTTGAGACGATGCAGGTCTATGCACCTCTAGCGCACAGACTCGGTATGCAGAAGATCAAGCAGGAGCTTGAAAATCTCGGTCTTTCCTACCTCGATCCGATAGGGTATGAGGAGATACAGGAATACATCGAGGAAAAGTATGGCGAGAATCTTGGATTCATTGAAAGTGTAAGACGAACCGTTGCTTCAAATCTTCAGGACAACCATATAAACTTCACTCTTGAGGGAAGAATAAAATCTGTATATAGCATATACAGAAAGATGTATAACCAGAATAAGAACTTCGACGAGATATATGACTTTTACGCGCTCCGCGTTATCGTGGATACCGAGCTTGAGTGCTATACCGCGCTTGGAATAATCCACGAGATGTTCAAGTCTATCCCAGGTAGATTCAAGGATTATATCTCAACACCGAAGCCAAATATGTACAGATCTCTCCATACAACCGTAATAGGACGTGACGGAATACCCTTTGAGGTTCAGATAAGAACTTGGGACATGCATCACGTTGCGGAATACGGTGTGGCAGCGCACTGGAAGTATAAGTCCGGTGAGCGCTCGAAGGAGGAGATGGACAAGCGTCTTGAGTGGATCGCAAAGCTTATCGAGACCGAGGATGACGCTCGAGATCCCGACGAGTTTATGAACGCGCTCAAGACAGATATATTCCAGGACGAGACCTTCGTATTTACCCCCAGAGGTGACGTTATAGCGCTTCCTCAGGGAGCGACTGTAATAGACTTTGCTTACGCTATACACTCGGGTGTAGGAAACTCGATGATAGGCGCGAAGATAAACGGAATGATAGTTCCGATAGACAGAGTTCCCGAAAACGGAGAGATCGTTGAGATACTCACGTCCTCATCCTCCAAAGGACCGAGCAGAGACTGGCTCAACATAGCAAAGACAAGCTCGGCAAGAACTAAGATCCGCGGCTGGTTCAAACGTGAAAAACGCGCTGACAACATAGTTGCGGGCAAGGGAATGATAGATGCCGAGTTCAAGAGATTTGGCAGACCCTACACCGAGGCGCAGAGAAACGAGATAGTTGCAACCGTTGGACAAAAGCTTGGATTTATGAGTGCCGACGACTTTTACAACACTCTCGGTTACGGAGGTATAACTGTCTCCAAGGCGGCTATCAAGCTCAAGGAGGAGTTTGATAAGATAGTCAAGGCACCTGTTATCGAAGAGCCTAAGGTAGATATCAAGGCTGAGGACGTAAAGACCGTCACTCCCAAGAATATCAAGTCGAACAGCGGAATAATCGTAGACGGAGCAGACGGCTGTCTTGTCAAATTTGCTCGCTGCTGCAACCCGCTTCCCGGAGACGATGTTATCGGTTTCATCACCAAGGGATACGGTATCTCTATACATAAGATAGACTGTCCCAACGTTATCGCTGGCAGAAACAATCCCGATACAAAGGACAGATGGCTTGAGGCTCACTGGGAGAACGAAAAGGGTCAGTCGACCTCCGACGTTTACGAGGCTCAGCTCAAGATACACGTTTACGACAGGATCGGTATCATCGCGGATATCACCGTGGCGCTCTCCGAGATGAAGGTGTTTATCCTCCAGATAAATACTCTCAACGGTCAGTCGGATAAATCTACGGTAAATCTTAAGGTGTGCTGCAAGAACGTAGATCATTATCGCTCTATAGTGTCAAAGCTCAAGTCTCTTGACGGAGTTATTGACGTAACGAGAGGATTTTCCTAATAACAGGAGGCTTAAATGAAGCTTGTGGTTCAGAGAGTCAAGCGTGCAAGAGTGAGTGTGGCGGGAGCTGCCGTCGGCGAGTGCGGTGAGGGTCTTATGCTGCTCTTGGGAGTGGCAAACGGAGACACTCGTGAGGATGCCGACGCGCTTGCTAAAAAGCTGCTCGGACTCAGAATTTTCACCGATGAGCAGGACAAGATGAATCTTTCGATAAGAGATATCGGAGGAGAGGCGCTCGTGGTGTCAAATTTTACGCTTATGGCGAATTATAAAAAAGGCAACAGACCCGACTATATGCAGGCGGCAAAGCCTGCTGAGGCAAATGAGCTCTACGAATATTTCGTGGGACTGCTCTCAGCGGAGCTTTCGTACGTCGGAATGGGCGCGTTTGGTGAGCACATGGAGATAGATATGTGCGCTGACGGGCCGGTAACAATAGTAATGGACAGCGAGGTTTTGACCCGTAAATGCTGATCCATAAGTTCTAAAAAATCGGAGGCATTTATGAGGATAAAGCTCGAATCCCCAATAAATAAATACTACGTACAGACCCTTTGTATGATCTTTTTCCCGGGTGAGAAGTTTGGGGAGCACGAGGAGGAATCTGCTGACGTGCCAGCCCTTGAGCTTCGTACCGAATACAGGGAAGATGGTGTCTTTGCATATGCAAAGATAGCGCTGGGAGACAAGGTCTGTGATGCTGAAAAGCTTACAGAGTACAGTGACCACAGAACAAAGGAAAGAACGCTCAAGATAGCTGTGGGCGGAGCTGTGCTCGCCGCGGCAGGAGAGCTCAAGGGATACCGTCCCTCTTGGGGAATGCTTGTCGGTGTGCGTCCTTCAAAGGTCGCTACTGAGATGCTTGAGAGTGGTATGAGTAAGACAAAGGTAAAGAGAATACTTTCCTCAGACTATCTCGTTATCCCCAAAAAAGCAACTCTTGCGGTTGACGTTGCGCTTAATGAAAAGCGCATTTCGGGTACGGTTGAGGATAAGGATTGCAGTGTGTATATCTCTATTCCTTTCTGTCCTACAAGATGTAGCTATTGCTCCTTCGTTTCCTATACCTCGCCGAAGCTGCTTGATCTGATACCCCAGTATCTTGAAAAGCTGCTCATAGAGATAGAGACGAATTTCCGTGTGATAGAGGAGCTTGGGCTTAACGTAAAGACTGTTTACATAGGCGGAGGTACGCCTACCATACTTAACGAGGAGCAGCTCAGACGCTTGCTTTCCAAGATAGCGTCGCTTACCGACGTATCAAAGCTCCTTGAGTTCACGCTTGAGGCAGGACGTCCCGACACTATCACGGCTGAAAAGTTTGCGATAGCAAAGGAGTACGGTGTCACACGTGTCAGCGTAAATCCGCAGACGCTTTGCGATGACGTTTTGTGCGCTATAGGTCGCGCGCATACCGCGGACGACTTTTTCAGAGCCTTTGATATGGCAAGGGCGGCAGAGATAAAGACGATAAACGTAGATCTTATCGCGGGACTTCCCGGAGACAATTTCAAGAATTTCTCATCTACCTATGACAGAATACTTCAGCTCGCACCCGAAAATCTGACGGTGCATACCTTCTGTGTGAAGCGAGCGTCCGACATACTTCGTTCAAACTCTCACGTGTATTCTATAAACGGCACGATGGCAGGAAAGTGCGTGGATTATTCGCAGTTCAAGGCGCTTCACAACGGATATCTGCCGTATTACATGTATAGACAGAAGAACGCTGTGGGAAACTATGAAAACGTCGGCTTTTCGCTTGAAGGTCACGAAGGACTTTACAACATATACATGATGGAGGAGCTTCACTCTATATTTGCGGTCGGCGCGGGGGCTGTAACAAAGCTTGTCGACCACTCAAAGAGAGTATGTGACGGGGGCAAGTCTATCGAGCGTCTGTTCAATTTGAAATATCCCTATGAATATCTCAAAGAGGACAGAAGCGGAGAATTCAGAGATGCGGCGATAAAGTTTTATACCGACCGCGGCTTGATCTAATTTGACATTTAAGTCCGACGGTGACAATACTTTTGCGCTTGTCGGACTTTTTTGTTTTCATTTATAATATCATAAAAATAAGCACTATTCGGAAGGAGATGGATATATGGTGAAAAAAGTGAAAAAAGCTCCCGAAGGACAGATGAATAAAGAGGAAATAAAGGCTTTTGTGCTCGCTTGCGACAGAGATTTTGACGAGCGACTTGTTTCTGAGATCGAAAAGCTCAGAGCAAGTCATACGAAGATAATTCGTCTCACAGGGCCTACCTGCTCGGGCAAGAGCACGGTTGCGAAAAAGATAGTTACAGAGCTCGAAAAGGGCGGTGTACGTGTACACACGATATCGGTTGACGATTTCTATTATGACAGAGAAACCCTGCACGCGTTAGCACTTGAGAGCGGAGACGGGGAGATAGACTACGATTCGGTAAAAACTATAGATATAGCCGAGCTTTCGGAGTTTGTAAACGCGATCTCTGAAAACGGCGTGTTGAAATGCCCCATATTTGATTTTAAGCAGGGCGGTAGAGTAGGATACAGAGATATTTCGGTTAGCTCGGACGACGTGTTTCTCTTTGAGGGAATACAGGTCATATACCCCGAGATAAAGGCGCTTTTCACTTCCTATAGTTGCGCGGATTTCTATATCGAGCCGCTTTGTGATATTGCGGTGGGAGAGTACCTGTTTGAGAAAAATGAGATAAGATTTCTCAGAAGAGTTGTGCGCGACAGACATTTCAGAAATACGCACCCCGAATTTACTTTTAAAATTTGGAAGAGCGTGAGAGCTAACGAGGATAAAAACATCTTTCCTTACGTTGACGGTTGCGACTATTATATAGAATCCACCTTTGGTTATGAGATAGGGGTGCTGAAGCCTTATCTTGAAGAATATCTTTCCGAGATAGATAAGGATAGCGAGTACAGAGACGAGGCGGACGAGATACTTCTGCATATTTCTGCGGCTACCGAGATACCCGACGAGTTTATACCGACGGAGTCTCTTTACAGAGAGTTCGTCTAAAATCCCCCTCCCAAGACCTGCATTTTACATAGATAAGTATATTTTGAGAACTTACGGAATACTAATCTATATCGAGTAAAATGGGGTGGGGATAGATATTGAAAAGATCCGATAGTTCTTTGAATAAAAGTCGCGGCGTGGTATCGGGCGTGTTTTTGCTCTCACTGTCCACTGTCGCGGTCAAGATAATAGGGCTCGCGTACAAAATTCCTATGCTCTCGCTTCTTGGAGCGGAGGGAATGGGATACTTTAACTCGGCTTACGAGATATACGCGCTGCTTTGCATAATAGCCACAGCAGGACTTCCGATAGCGCTTTCTATGAGAGTGTCGGTGAACCTGCAAAGAGAGGATTATGGCGGGATATCGCGTATATACAGAGGGGCTATGGCGCTTTTTGTAGCGCTTGGAGTGATAGGCGGCGCACTTATGTTTGCTTTTTCGGAAAGTATCGCAAGGGGGCTTGAAAATCCGCTCTGCGCGCCCGCTATCAGAGCTATATCTCCCGCGCTCCTTTGCATTTGCATATCAAGCGCTGTCAGGGGATATTTTCAGGGCTTTGGCAAAATGCTGCCAAGCGCACTCTCGCAGCTTATCGAGGCACTTGGCAAGCTTATCCTTGGCGTGCTTTTCGCAAAATGGGCAAGAGAGTCTGGCTATGACGTTGCCACATCTGCAGCATTTGGCATTTTGGGACTCAGTGCGGGAACGCTTTTCTCCGCGCTTTATCTTCTTGTATTAAAATACCGTAGCGATAAAAAGGGCAGAGTTAATAACCGTATCGGCAAGAGCGCAAAGAGCAGGGAAAACACACTTTTCTCGCTTTTGAGGATAGCCATACCGATAACGCTTTCCTCGGCGATCCTAGGAGTTACAAGAATTGCGGACATGGCGCTGATCATGAGACGGCTTCAGGACATCGGATATTCCGCGGCAGGTGCAAATGTTATATATGGCTCTTATACAACGCTTGCCGTTCCCATATTTAATCTTTTGCCCTCGCTTATCACACCGATAGCACTTGCGGTAGTTGTCAAGCTTTCTGCGGCTATTGAGGCAGGGAGAGTGACGGGGGCGGAGGGGATTGTATCGGTGGCGCTTCGTGTCAGCATTTTCTTCTCGATGCCCGCATCCTTGGCGATAGCGGTATATTCACCGCAGATACTTGGACTTCTGTTTTCGGGCAGTAGCGATGCGATAGGTGTTGCCGCACCGCTTTTGGCGATACTCGGCGCTTCTGTGCTTTTTTCCTGCCTTATAACCACCACAAACGCGATACTTCAAGCCTATCAGAGGGCCACTGTACCGATGATAGCGATGGGTGTTGGTGCAGTCTTGAAGATACTTTCAGCATATATACTCATAGGGATAGATGAGATAGGCGCATTCGGCGCGCCTATAAGCACGCTGATATGCGATCTTACGATAACGGCAATAAACTTCTATTATATAAACAGATGTACGGGCGGTGGTGTCAGCATAGCGAAGCTTTATCTGAGACCTCTTGGCGCGTCGCTTTCTATGATAACTGTATCCTTTGCGGGGTATATCCTTTTTCAAAGGCTTGGCAGAGGAGAGACAATTAGCTTTCTGCTTGCCGCGGTGATCGGCGCGATATCCTATATCTTCTTCTCGCTTGCATTTGGTATTGTGGAGAGGGAGGACATTATGGCTCTGCCGTTTGGCGAGCGGATACTTGGTGTTTTAGAAAGATGTAAAATATATGACTCAAAAGAAAGGACTAAATGAAATGAACATTCAGGAAAAGAAAAAAGAGCTTGTGGCAAAGGAGAGATATTCCTTTGAGGATCTTATCGACATCGTTGAGATACTTCGCTCACCCGAGGGCTGTCCGTGGGACAAAGAGCAGGACCATAAGAGCATCAGACGTGACTTTATCGAGGAGACCTACGAGGTCATCGAGGCAATAGATACAGAAAATCCCGAACTTCTCCGTGAGGAGCTTGGAGACGTTCTACTCCAGGTGGTATTCCACGCGAGCATAGAGCAGGGCGAGGGACGCTTTGATATGGATGACGTTGCAAACGATATTTCCGCAAAGCTCATACACCGTCATCCGCATGTTTTCGGAGATGTTGTGGCGGATACCACCGCACAGGTGCTCAGTAACTGGGATAAAATAAAGAGCGAGGAAAAGGAGAGAGTGACAGTGACCGATAAGCTGCGCTCTATTCCTCCTATGCTTCCCGCACTTATGAGAGCTACCAAGGTCGGCAAAAAAGCGGATATGTTCGATTTTGAGTCAGCTGAGCTCGTTATGGATAAGCTGGCTGAGGAGATGGTCGAGGTCAGCGAGGCGGTTGAATCGGGTGTTGAGACTGATATTGAGGAGGAGATCGGAGATCTTCTTTTGACGGTAACATCTCTTTGCAGAAAGCTTGATATTGATGCTGAGGTGGCACTGAATAAGGCAACAGAAAAGTTTATAAATCGCTTTGAACGGATAGAAAATATCGTTTTGTCGGAGAATAAGAACATAAAAGATATGGATATGACAGAACTTGATGCTATTTGGGACAGTATCAAACATAATTGAGTAAAAAATCTAAATTTTTTTAGAAAAATCGTCAAAAAACTATTGAAATTGCCAAATCTATATGGTATAATTATAAAGTAAATTATGCCGGCTGAAAAATTCGGCAAATAAGAAAGATAGGAAGGTAGTAAAAATGAACAAGACACAGCTTATCGAAGCAGTTGCAGCAAAAGCAGATATCAAGAAAAAGGATGCAGAGGCAGCAGTTAACGCGTTGACAGACGTTATCGCAGAGGCTCTCAAGGCTGGAGAAAAGGTTCAGCTCGTTGGCTTCGGAACATTCGAAGTTAAGGAAAGAGCAGCTAGAGACGGACGCAACCCCAAGACCGGCGAAGTTATCAAGATCGCAGCTTCCAAGGCTCCCGCATTCTCCGCAGGCAAGGGTCTTAAGGACAAAGTAAACGGCTAATCACAGCATACATTGAGTCGGCAAGGCAAGCCTTGCCGACTTTGCATTTCAGGGTGGAAATATGAGACTTGATAAATATCTTAAGGTGTCGAGAATAATCAAAAGACGCACGGTTGCAAACGACGCGTGCGACGCGGCACACGTAAGCGTAAACGGCAGACTTGCAAAGGCGTCATACGACGTCAAGGAGGGCGACGTGCTTGAGATAAGCTTTGGTCAGCGACAGCTCAAGGTCAGAGTGCTCAGCGTAAAGGACAACGTTGCAAAGGCGGATGCCGCGGGAATGTACGAGATAATAGAATAAAAAACAAGGGCAGTGCATATCCTTTAGTAGCGATATGCACTGTCTTTGTTTGGGGAGGTATGAGTATGGTTTCTGAGGCAGGAAAAAAAGAGGAACACCGAATAGATATGCGCTCGCGCTCGTGCGCCGAGATAAGTGGAGTGCGGGACGTGGAGAGCTTTGACGAGAGCGGAGCATCTCTTATCACTGTCTCGGGCAGACTCACCATTGACGGTTCGGGCATAAAGATAAACGTGCTTGATCTTGAGCGCGGTATCGTCAGCATCGAGGGGAAGATAGACGCGCTATATTACAGCGACGTGAGTGACGGTGAGAAAAGATCCTTCTTTGGCAGGATGTTCAGATAATGGAGATATCCCCGTATAAGCTGATGCTTCTGCTCATATATTCCTTTTTGTTTGGAATATCCGTGGGAGTGTTTAACGATATAAATAAGCTCGTGCGCGTTTTCTTTGGCGCAAGATATGAGAAGGCTAGCAGAAAAACGCTCTCTCCTAAAAAGAGCAGGGCAGGAAGAATACTTTACGCAACGCTGATATTTTTGCAGGACATATTGCTCTTTATTTATATGGGAGTAGGGGTGGTAGTGCTGAATTACTACCTGAATCGCGGTAGCTTTAGAGTATATACGGTGTTTGGGCTCGTTTTTGGTTTTGCGCTCTATTACTTTACGCTCGGCAGGGCGGTAATATATTTAGGGCAGACTCTGATACTTTTTCTCAAAGGTGTAATATCAAAGGTATTGGGAATACTCATCACTCCGTTTTTAAAGTTGATAGAGGGAGTTATTTGGCTCTTTAAAAAGCTTTGCGAAAAAATCACTTATCCTATTGCAAAACGCAGAGCGTTGCGATATAATAAAGTAAAGAAAGCAGAGCTTATATCCTTGGCGCGCGTTGGATTTTTCACGAGTGACGCCTCGGGGGAAGGAGAAAAATGAACGGACAAAAATATTTTGTGGACAGTAAAAAATCCCTGCCTAAGTTTGTAAAGATATTTCTCTCTCTTCTTTTTGTGTTTGCCGTTGCTTTTTTCCTTTGGAGTGTGATGCGCTATAACAAGATAATGGAGGAAAAAGCCGAAAAGGAGGCATATATTGAGGAGCTTCAGAACAATATAGATGAGCTTCAGTACTGGGTAGATATGCCGCTTGATGACAATTTCAAGATCCGAATAGCAAGAGAAAAGCTTGGAATGTGTTTTCCCGAAGAGATAATATACTATACCGACGTTGATTAAAATAAAAAGCCACCACATTTTGTGGTGGCTTTTCTTTTATGAGTTCTGCCTTATTCTTCCTCAGAGGGCAGATTGGATTCCAGAATAATGTATTTCTCGAATGCCTTGTAATGATCTTCTTCCATTACTATCTTGAGATCGTTCCAGTTGAGCTTTTTAGCCAAGAGGACTCCCAAAAGACTTTTTGCATTTACAGAGAATTTTGAACCGCTGCGAAGAACTATCTTGCCGCCAAGCTTTCCGGCTAAAGCAACGATGTTTTTTGCATCGTCCATTGTGTCTATCTGGATCTTATACTGATATCGACCGTTAAAAGCCATAAAATTCACGTCCTTTCAAAAAATGATCGTTTCAGAGCTCAAATTGGAAGAAATTTCCGCTTTGTCTCTCTTTCCGTATATTTTAGCATCAATATAATAACAAATATACATTTATTTGTTAATATATTGTGAACAAACGCGCGTTTACTTGTTTTCTCTTTTATTTTTGGATATCTGAAGATATATGAGATATCCGACAAGGCTGACTACTGCGGATACGATAAATGCGATTATAGCGTGGGAAAATCTATTCTCACCGAGCGCGTCTCCGCCGATAGTTGACATCAGTATAGAGGGGATTCTCGCTGCGGTAGCTATCAAAAGGTAGGTGGGGATCTTCATATCGGTAACACCTACCGCGTAGGTGAGTAGATCCTTTGGCGTGCCCGGGATAAGGAAGAGGATCGCGGTGAGGGCATTGAGCTTCTTTTTCTCGTGTATTATCGGTATCATCTCAAGCTTCTCGGGAGGGCAGAGAGCTTCGATGACACGTCTTCCGTATCTCTTTGCGAGGACAAGCACTATCACGCTGCCAAGCGTTATTCCAAGAAGGCATATTATAGCGCCCAAGTAGGTGCCGAACGCGTATCCCGCCGCTATCTCGACTACCTCTCCGGGAATGAGTGCGACGATGACCTGAGTGGCACAGATAAGTATCATTGCGATCACGCTGAGGATATAGTGATCGTTTACAAAGTTTTTGAATACGTCAGAGTCCTTGAAAACTGTTTTGAGGAGTATAGCGCCAACTACAGCCAAGACGCAGGAAAGCACGGAAAAAGCCGAGAGCAGTATGCCTGCGGTCTTTTTTGAAAACTTCTTTTTTTCTGCGCTTTTTTCGTATCTCTTCATAAATTTCCTCCTCTCTTTATGTTTATAAGTATATTTTACCACATTTTTCAAAAAAGAATAGGGGTTTTGACAAAATTCATTAAAAAAATACAAATGAGGATTTCTCTCGGTGCGATTGACAAATGTATGGGTTTTGTGATAAAATTTAGATAGTAAATAAAATCAAAAAGGAGTTCTTAAAATGACCAAAAAACTTGAATGGAAGATAACTATAGAAGAAGAGGAGCATAGCGTCTCTCTTGTATATTCAATGCTTTTCGGAAAGGCTTTGATAACGATCGACGGTGACGAATTTGATATAAGCACGGGATTTGGAAAACTCAAGGGAACAAACCAGCTCTTCAAGCTCGGAGATAGTGCAGCTGTCATAGACTTCCCGAAGCGTGGTGTGCCTGAGGTGTACGTTGACGGAGTAGGCGCGCGCACGGGCAAGAGATACGGAGAATAAAACGGAGGGTGTTTGTCGAGTGCGGTAAAGGAAACAAAATTTCCAAAACTCCTTGACAAACGCTCCTCTTGTGTGTATAATGATTTTAAAGATAAACCGATGATTAAGAGTAGTAGCTGCTTTATCTACAGTCTCAGAGAGTCGCCGTTGCTGTGAGTGCGATACTGTGTGGGTGGTGAATGGACTTATGAGGGCGGACGAACGTTGGCGTGGCCGATCAGTAGTTACCGACGGAGGCGAGACCGTTATAATTCGCGGTTGCATGAACGTGCAATACAGAGTGGATGCTTAGGCGTCAATATGGGTGGTACCGCAGGAGTAATCTTGTCCCTGATATTTCAGAGGCAGGATTTTTTTATTTGGAGGGTATATGTATATCAAATCAAAACGATGGCGACACTTTCTTGATTCGCAAACGACAAAATGATTATGATTATATGATATATAGGAGATAGAAAAAATGAAATTTAATAACGTTGATTTTGATACTTATTTTAACGATTATCCGAATGATGAGGGCTTTTTCGGCAAATACGGCGGAGTGTACGTTGAGGAAAAGCTCAAGCTCGCTATGGCGGAGATAACAGAAGCTTATTTCTCTATCTGCCAGTCCAGAAAGTTTATCGCAGAGCTCAGAAGAATAAGAAAAGAGTTCCAGGGCAGACCTACCCCCGTTACACATCTTGAGCGTCTTTCGGACAAGCTCGGAGGCAAGGTTCAGCTTTACGCAAAGCGCGAGGACCTCAACCATTCGGGAGCTCACAAGCTCAACCACTGCATGGGTGAGGCGCTCCTTGCAAAGTATATGGGAAAGAAAAAGGTCATCGCAGAGACCGGCGCGGGACAGCACGGCGTTGCTCTTGCAACCGCGGCTGCTTATTTCGGACTTGAGTGCGATATATATATGGGCTCTGTAGATATTAAAAAGCAGGCTCCCAACGTTGCGCGTATGAAGATACTTGGCGCTAACGTAATAGAGGTCACACACGGACTTCAGACACTTAAGGAAGCTGTTGACGCGGCATTTGACGCGTACAGCAAGGAATATAAGGACGCGATATACTGCATCGGCTCTGTTCTCGGCCCTCATCCGTTCCCGATGATGGTACGCGATTTCCAGAGCGTTGTGGGAATCGAGGCAAGAGAGCAGTTTGTCGATATGACAGGACACCTTCCCAACGCGATCGTTGCGTGCGTTGGCGGTGGATCTAACGCGGCAGGACTTTTCGCGGGATTTTTAAACGATCCCGTTGATATATACGGAGTTGAGCCTCTTGGAAGAGGCGAGAAGCTTGGAGATCACGCGGCAAGCCTTAAGTACGGTACAGAGGGTATTATGCACGGATTCAACAGCATTATGCTCAAGGATGAAAACGGCGAGCCCGCTCCGGTATATTCTGTAGCGAGCGGACTTGACTATCCGTCCTCCGGTCCTGAGCACGCGTTCCTCCATGACCTCGGCAGAGTTAAATACGATGTTATAAACGACGATGAAACGATAGACGCGTTCTTCACACTCGCTCGTCTTGAGGGAATAATCCCTGCTATCGAAAGCGCGCATGCTATAGCGTACGGAATGAAGCTGGCAAAGACAATGAGCAAGGGCTCTATCCTCATAAACCTCTCCGGCAGAGGCGACAAGGATATGGACTATGTGCTCCAGAACTACGGTATAAGATAAAGTGAAAAATAAAAAGCAGAGAACTGTTTAGGTTCTCTGCTTTTTTTATTTCAATATAAACTCCATCAGCAAAAATACAAGCGGAATTGTAATGCATGAAAGGAAATGTGAGATGAGTGCCATGCCCGATGCTGTCGTTGTGTCCTTGCCGTATGCGGCGGGAATTACGACGGTGGTGAGGCCGAGCGGCATTGCGAGTGAGCATACCGCGCAGATAAATATCACGTTTGAAATCGGGAGCAGACAGAAGATGCCTATCGCCGCAAGAGGTATGAGGATAAGTCGAATGCCGGTTACAAGATAGATAGATGCATCGGTGAGTACCTTTTTGATGTCTATCTTTGCGATAGTCATACCTGTAAGGAGCATAGCTACAGGGGACATACAGTCGCCGCAGGTGTTTATCACGTTCATACTCCACGCGGGGAGCTTAAGTCCGGTTAAACCTATCACCATACCTATTATCATACAAATGAACATGGGGTTTACAAAGTTTTTAAGCCTTGCCTTTATTCCTTTGTCAGAGCCCTCACTGGGCATCAGCAAGACGGGAACTCCCCACATATAGATCATTATCCAAAGCGGGATAGAGAATACAAGATACTCAAAAAAGATCTCGGGATAGAGCGCGCTTACAACCGCGTTCCCCATAAATCCGAAGTTTGAGAATACAAGCCCATAGATATATACGTTTCTCTTGTCGCGATCCTTGGCGAGAAGTCTCGATATGAGGATAGATACGGGAATCATCACTATGATTATCGCAAAGCTGAAAAGAATCAGGCGAGACGCCGGTTTCAAGACTTCAGGAGTGAATTTGCTTATAAATGTTCCCATAACGAGTGCGGGAACGAAAAGCCAGTTTTCAAGCTTTGAGAGTATTCCTGCGGCACTGCCGTCAAGAATTTTTCCTCGCACGAGCACATAACCGAGTATGATGAGTGAAAACAGAAACGCCATCTGTTCAAGTGTTGATGTAAATACAGTCATTTTTTTCTCCTTAATCTTTTGATTCTTGGGTTAATGTTTTTTTCTTTCGGGGATCAAAAGCATAAATACAAGTGAGCTGAGAAGGAGCATCATGGGATAGAAGAGGTGCGAGATGATCTCAAATGCGCCTATTTCAACCCCCATTGCGGTAACCGCGGAGAGCGCTACGAGTATCTGTGCTCCATAGGGTAAAAAGCCTTGGAATATGCAGGAGAACGTGTCGAGGATAGATGCGGTCTTTTTTGGGGAAATACCATATTCCTTTGCCATTTCGGATGCGATCGGGTTAGCCATAACGATAGCTACCGTGTTATTAGCCGTTGAAATATCCATAAGCCCTACAAGCAGACCGATGCCAAGCTGTCCCGCTTTTTTTCCGCGGAATACACGGCGTATACCGTTGAGAAGCGACTGGAACCCGCCCGCCTCACGGATAAGAGCGCAAAGCGCTGCAACCAGTACAGCAACCATAGCTGTTTCAAACATGCCGGAAACGCCAACGCCCATACTCTCAAGAAGATTGGGTATGTTCGTAGCTCCTGTTGCCAACATTATAATGCATCCCGTTACAATACCTATAAGGAGGGTGAGAAATACATTTATACCGATGATACCTCCGATAAGTACCAGAACGTAGGGGATTATCTGAATGAGATCGTATGACTGTGCTTCAAGTGGCTGAATGTCAGCTTTTAGAGAAAGCGCTAAGATAAGGCCGAGTGTTACGATAGCAGGAGGTAGAACGATAGCAAAGTTCGTGCGGAATTTATCTTTCATCGCGCAACCTTGACCGTTACACGCGGCAATAGTTGTGTCCGATACGAAGGAAAGATTGTCTCCGAACATAGCGCCGCCAACGACTGTGCCCACACAAAGGGGAAGAGAAAATCCCGATGTGACGGATATTGCTACCGCGATAGGAGTGATTAGCGTGATAGTTCCGACGGATGTTCCCATAGCGGTAGAAACGAAGCAGCTGACGATAAATATCACACACACGGCAAAGCGGGCGGGAACTATTGAGAGCAAGAAGTATGCAACACTTTCTGCGCTGTTTCGTCCAACTACACCCACGAAGATGCCCGCCAGAAGAAAGATAAGGAGCATCGTGATAATATTCTTATCTCCTATGCCTTGTCCCATAAGAGAGAGCTTTTCTTCAAAATTTATTCTTCTGTTTTGCAGAGAAGCTACAAGGAGCGCTACCAAAAAGATCACTACGATCGGAACCTTGTAAAATCCCATAGGTATTTTTAAAATGTATTCAAATGTAATGCCAAGCCCTAAATAGAGTATGACGAATATGCCGATAGGCAAAAGTGCCCAAACGTTTCCTTTTTTCATACAGTCCTTTCTTAAAATACTACTTCAAAGAGCTCGGTATACGCGAGTAGCTTTTATTCAATGTTATTTTTCAACTTGTCAAGTACGGCTGCCATATCCTTTGGCGTTTCGGCGCACATTACGGCATCTCTTGCCGCCGCCGCGCCGCGTATGTCCTTTATATACCATGCAACGTGCTTTTTTGCCTCAGCAAGCGCGCGTCGCTCGGGCTTGTCTCCAAGCATCAAAAAGAGATGTTTTTTTGCCGCTTCAAGCCTATCCTCGGGTGTGGGTGGAGTGTAGTTCTTGCCCTCAAGATGCGCTTTTATCTCGGAGAAGAGCCAAGGCTCACCGAGTGCTCCGCGAGCGAGCATTATTCCGTCGCAACCCGTTCTCTCATACATATTTATCGCATCGGTGAGCGTGTAGATATCGCCGTTACCGACAACAGGCACAGAGACCGCACGCTTTACCGCCTCGATCACCGATATATCAACACCGGGGGCGTACATCTGCTCACGCGTCCTCGCATGAATGCAGATCATATCCGCGCCTGCCGCCTCAATACGCTTTGCGAATTCAGGTGCAGTGATGCTGTCCCAGCCTGCGCGGATCTTTACCGTGACAGGTACAGAGATCGCTTTTTTGACGGCTTTCACTATCTTTTCAGCAAGCTCAGGCTTTTGCATGAGCGCGCTTCCTTCACCGTTTGAGACTATCTTTTTCATAGGGCAGCCCATGTTTATGTCTATCGCATCGGGGGAGATCTCGGAGACGCAGCCTCGGTACTCGCGAGATACTATCATCTCTGCGGCACGCGCCATAAGATCGGGCTCACTACCAAAGAGCTGTATAGCTATCGGAGCTTCTGCCTCGGTTATCGTTGCAAGATCGACAGACGCGCTTGGCATGGATACTTTTTTTGAGAGCTGCTCATAGCAGAGAGCTTTTGCGGATATCATCTCGCTTACTGTGAACTCCGCGCCGTATTCTCGGCATATCTGTCTGAACGAGCGGTCGGTAGCTCCTGCCATAGGAGCGAGAAAAAGACCGTGCTCAAGATGTATATTGCCTATATTCATTTTTTCGCTCCCTTCATTGTTACTTTTTATATGATATCACATTTTTGTCGATTTTTCAACCTTTCGGCGGATAATTTTTTCTATGTATTTTATGTCCGATAATATCAAAAGCTGAGGATAGATGTATCTTTTTCTCAAAGGGTGTATAAGAGCGTCGCAAGATGTCATACGAAATCCATTGACTGATATGGTAAAATATGGTATTATTCGTTTGTAAGGGAATAAATCCCAAAGACAAAGCATAAAAGAAGGAGAAAAAGATGAAGATTCAAGAGCTTTTTGAGAGACCGAGGGCAAAGATAATACTTATATCCGTGGCAGTATTTTTGCTTATCACCGGAACTGTGGTGGCAATAGCTTGTATAGGGGCAAACAGAGATAAAGGAGATGAGCCCGACATAGATAACGACGAGTATATCGGCGCATTTGCGGAGAAGACAACGAAACCGATACAGACTGATACACCTACACCCGATAATACAGAAAGTGTACTCGTGTTCGAGTCAAACGCAGACGGCACCTGCGCTGTCGTTGGTGTCAGCGACAAAAATGTAAAGAGTGTGATAATACCCGAGGAAAGTCCTGCGGGAGATGCGGTCACAGAGATCGAATATATGGCATTTTACGGTTGTGGAGCACTTGAGAGTATAGAGATACCTAAAACGGTAAGATCTATCGGGGAGCGAGCTTTTTCGGGTTGTACATCGCTTGCCTTTTTTAGTGTTGATAGCGCAAATTCAAAATATTCTGCGAGCGGTGGAGTGCTTTATACAAAGGATAAAAGTACACTTGTAGCTTATCCGACAAGTAGAGTGGGAAAATCCTACCTGATAGCCAGCACGGTAGACAGGATAGGCGCTTATGCTTTTGAAGATCCGGTTTATTTGCAAAAGCTACTTTATGGCGGAAGCGCCTCTAAATTCTCGGAGATAGAGATAGAGCAGGGGAATGATTGTCTTTCGGATATCTCTGTTACATACAACTATTCGGGAGCAAAATAAAAAAGGCGGAGAATCTTCGATTCTCCGCCTTTTTTTATGCGTTTATCAGTATATAGTTTGCCATAGAAGATATTTTACTTACCGGCACGGAGTACTTTTTAGCCACACTCCAGACGGTATCGTCGGGGGCGGGATAGCATATTATCATCTCACCTGATGTACGGGGAATATCCTCGCCAAATCTCGCGGCAGAGAGTGTGGTTATCTCCTCTTCTCCCAAGAAACGAGTAGTTACGGAGAGCTCCGTGTCGATACAGAGATTAGCTCCATCGATTCGTGAATTTGTTGAGAGAGCAAAAATATCGGTGTCGTATTCCTTTACGTCAGCGTCAGGTCCGTCACACTCGTATCTGAAGGGAACTGCGAGCTCGTATGTGGAGAAATCTCCGTCGCACTCAAGCAGGAGAGAATATTTACAAGTGCCAGAGAGCATATGCTTTGTCTTGTCTCTTTCTGCCTTTTCCACATAGGGCTTGCACTTGACCTCGAGAACCGAAGATCCGTGCGCTATGGGAGTTTCTGCGAGAGGGATTCGCTCGCTTTGTGAAAAGTTGCCGACCGTAGCTGAGAGGAGCGTGGGGATAGGATAGCTCGTATATTCTCCCTCGCAGTATTTTTCGGTGGAGAATAGGTCGCGGGTATAGTTTATCGGGGATGCTTTGTAAAGCGTGAGCTCAGGGAGAATATTTACGGTGCAGAGTATCTTTGACTCCTCGATATTCACACTTATATCATTGACGTAGATACACATCGATGCGGTATCCTCTGCGCTTATCTCGTCTGCGGAGATTCTATCAGAGAATGGTAACTTTTTCTGGAGCTTCTCTGTATCGCCCACAGTATCCTCCTTGCATACAAGGAGTGTCAGGAGAAGCTCGCCGCTATAGTCGATATATCCATCCTTTGCCGTGGCATTCTGTATCACTGCCGAGGCGGAGACATCCGCTACGCGAGTGCTCTCGTCGGTGAGAGGAAAGCTTGCCGTAAGTTCAAGTGTCTCACCTGTGAGGGAAGCAGGGTATACCGAGATGCGTTCCTCTCTGAGTTCTTCGATCGAATTCTCATTTACTTCTCCAAAGATCTTTTCCTCGAACACCATCATACAAGATGCTTTGACCTGTGCCGACAGGCGGCATTTTATGGTAAGCTTTCTCGGCGCGCTGACGCGAGTTGTAAGGGTTTCCTCGTTTATTCTGCACACACTTATAACGCCCTCGCCAAGATCAAAGTCGCTTGTCAGATCAAGAGGAGCGTTGAAATTGTATTCGGCGGTGAGCGGGGCGGAGTGTATAGCTCCGTCAGCTCCAACGTAAAGAAGGGTGTAATCTATAGCTCCGCTAAACTCGGCGGAGCTTCCGCTTATATATTTTGCGGGAGGCATCGGCGACACACAAACTCGGAGTATTCTGCGGATCTCGGGAAGATAATCGGGGAGGGTGTAGTCATTTGATATCTCGGTATTTATCACTTTATCGCAGACGGGCATTCTGAAACGCTTTGGCGAGCTTTTATAGGTGTTGTCAGCTGTGTTCATAAAAGTTTCTCCTTTTCGCTTTGTATCTTTTTACATTCCAATTTTATGAGCCAACGTGCATTTTTATTACAAGTGCAGAGGAGAGGGAAAAATTATCTTTATTGATATAATAAAAACTTTGACAAAGCAAAAAGAATGTGATATAATATTAAGATGATATTATGGGAAAGTATGCAAAGGAGGGAACTATGGTCAAAATAACCGACGTAGCAGAGGGCTCAAGAGCTAAAAAAGCGGGTATTCTTCCCGAGGATATACTTGTGTCTATAAACGGAAGGGAAATAAACGACGTTTTGGATTACAGATTTTATCTTGCCGAGGAAAAAATACGCGTAGCTGTTATTCGCGATGGCAAACAGCTTGAGTTTAAGATCAAGAAAAAAGAATATGACGATATAGGGCTCGACTTTGAAACTCCTCTTATGGACAAAAAGCACTCTTGTGAAAATAAGTGTGTATTTTGCTTTATAGATCAGCTTCCAAAGGGGCTCAGAGAATCTCTCTATTTCAAGGATGACGATTCAAGACTTTCTTTTTTGCACGGAAATTACATAACGCTCACAAATCTCACAGAGCGCGATATCGACCGCATAATAGAGATGCACATCTCTCCCGTTAACGTGTCGGTGCATACAACAAATCCCGAACTTCGCGTTAAAATGATGAAAAACAAGCGCTCGGGCGAGGTGCTGAGGTATCTCGACAAGCTCGCTGAGGCAGGTATCAAGCTTTGCGCGCAGATAGTGCTTTGTAAGGGCCTTAACGATAAAGATGAGCTTGATCGCACGATGCGAGATCTTGAAAAGCTTTATCCCGCACTTCAGAGCACGTCGATAGTCCCTGCGGGGCTTACCAAGTTCAGAGATGGGCTTTATCCCCTTGAGAGTTTTTCTCCCGATGAGTGCGCTGAGGTGATAGATCAGGTCGTCGGCTTTGGCGATAAGTGTCTCGAAAAGCACGGCACGAGACTTTTCTATCCCGCGGACGAGCTTTATATCAAGTCGGGCAGGGAGCTTCCCTCGAATAGCTTTTACGAGGAGTATTCACAGATAGAGAACGGTGTTGGAATGCTCACCGAGCTCGGTGTTGAGATAGACGTGGAGCTCGAGTTTGCGGATGAGTATAAATATACCGCACCGAGAGTTGTGTCTGTCGCTACGGGATATGCCTCATACAAGCATATAAGCGCATACTGTCGCGCGATAGAGAAAAGATTTGAGGGAGTTAGGATAAATGTTTATCCGATAAAGAACAACTTTTTCGGAGACGAGATAACTGTGTCGGGCTTGCTTACGGCAACCGATATGGAGGCACAGCTTAAAGGCAAGAGCCTTGGCGACGCGCTTTTGATACCCTCTGCAACCCTCAGAGCGGAAGGAGATCTTTTCCTTGACGGAAAGACCCCCGACGAGCTCTCGCGTGCACTGGGTGTAGATCTTTGCACTGTTGATAATACGGGTGAGGATTTTGTTCGAGCAGTTTTAGGAGTTTAACACGAACACGAGAAAGGAAGATATATTATGGCAAAACCGGTAATAGCCATCGTTGGACGCCCCAACGTTGGAAAAAGTACGTTTTTTAATAAGCTTATAGGCGAGAGACGTTCTATCGTTGAGGATACACCAGGTGTTACACGTGACCGTATATACGGCGAGACCGAGTGGAGAGGCAAGCGAATGATCGTTATAGATACCGGAGGTATCGAACCCAAGACCGATGATATAATACTCAAGCAGATGCGCTTTCAGGCGGAGATAGCTATCGAAACAGCTGACGTTATAGTCTTTATGTGTGATGTGAGAACAGGTCTCACAGCGGACGACAGAGATATAGCGGTAATGCTACAGAAGAGTGGAAAGCCGATAATCCCATGCATAAATAAATGCGACAGCGTAGGTGCGCTTCCTTTTGAGTTTTACGAGTTCTACGAGCTCGGATTTGACTGCGAGCCTATCGCGGTGTCCTCTGTTCACGGAAGCGGATCGGGTGATATACTCGACGCGGTGATAGACGCCATCGGTGATTGGGACGAGAGCGAGGAGGATGATGATAGGATCAAGGTTGCGGTCATCGGAAAGCCTAACGCAGGCAAGTCCTCTATAATCAACAAGCTCCTCGGCTCTGAGCGACTTATCGTTTCCAATATCGCGGGAACTACGAGAGATGCGGTAGATACGCAGATCGAAAACGAGTTCGGCAAGTTCACATTTATCGATACCGCGGGAATCAGAAGAAGCGCAAAGATAAACGATAAGATAGAAAAGTACAGTGTTCTCCGCGCTCATATGGCGGTAGAGAGGGCTGACGTTTGCCTTATTATGATAGACGCGGGCGAGGGAATAACCGAGCAGGACGAGAAGATCGCGGGCATTGCTCACGAGGCAGGCAAGGCATCTATAATCGTCGTAAACAAGTGGGATAGCATAGAGAAGGACAACAAAACTGTCAACGAGTATAACGAGCGTATCCGCACAGCACTCGCTTATATGCCCTATGCGCCGATAACATATGTTTCGGCACTCACAGGTCAGAGACTTCACACTCTTTACGAGCATATAGTTTATGTCAACAACCAGGCAAAGACGAGAATATCCACGGGTATGCTCAACGACGTTCTGGCTGACGCTACGATGAAGGTGCAGCCTCCGTCCGATAAGGGCAAGAGACTCAAGATATACTATATGACACAGATAAGCGTAGCGCCCCCCACCTTTGTTATATTCTGTAACGACGTAGAGCTCTTCCACTTCTCCTACCAGAGATACATCGAGAACTGTCTGCGTCAGGTGTTCGGATTTAAGGGAACACCCATAAAGCTCATCATCAGAATGAAGGGCGACGAGGTGTAATGAAGCTTCGAGGCGTTTTGTTTGATTTTAACGGTACGTTATATTTCGATAACCGAATGGACATCGACTCTCTAAACCGCTCACTTGTCGAGTTCGGGGGAGAGGAGCGAGACGTTCACTATATAGTGTCAAATATTTTCGGACGCGATAATTTCACCGTCTTTCGACAGAACGTCAGAGCGGACGCAACGGATGAGGAGCTTTGGAGCTTTTGCCGTCTTAAAAGCGACCTCTATATGCAAAACTGTCGCTCAATGTCTGGCGGCAATGCGCTTGCAAAGGGTGCGGCACAGATGCTTGATGAGCTGAAGGCGAGAGGGATACCGTACTGTCTCGCTACGGGCTCGGAGTGGTATCGGGTTGAGTTTTATATGGAGCATCTCGGACTTGGCAGATGGTTCACCCCCGAAAATATAGTCTTTGCAGACGGCACGTATCCCTGCAAGCCGGCGCCGGATATATATCGGCTTGCGGCAAAAAAGATAGGACTTACACCCGAGGAATGCCTGGTTTTTGAGGACGGCAGGAGCGGAATAATCTCGGCAAATCTGGCGGGCGCAGGAGCTGTAATATTGGTTCACGAGGAGGGGTATCCGTCTCCTCTTGACAAGGATACAAAGATAAACGGAGAATTTTACGATTTTAGCAACTGGAAAGCGATTCTTGGCGACTACGGTATGCTTTGAGGTGGTATATGTTTGTAGATAACGTAAAAATATATGTAAAAGCGGGCGACGGAGGAAACGGCGCGGTCTCGTTCAGACGCGAGAAGTACGTTTCTCACGGCGGCCCTGACGGTGGTGACGGCGGACACGGAGGAAACGTTGTTTTTCGTGTCGATCCCGGCACGAACACCCTGCTCGCATTCAAGTATAGACATAAGTTCATAGCGGAAAACGGCGGCAACGGAAAGGGCGGAAAGATCCACGGCGCAACCGCTGAGGATCTTGTTATCCTTGTTCCCCCCGGAACGCTCATCAAGGATGCCGCATCGGGTAAGATACTTCACGATATGACGGATAACGACGGCGCGGACTATCTTTGCTGCAAGGCAGGTCGCGGCGGTTGGGGTAACAGACATTTCGCAACCCCCACACGTCAGGTCCCTATGTTCGCAAAGAACGGCACACGAGGCGAGGAGAGAGAGCTTACCCTTGAACTCAAAATGATCGCTGACGTTGGTCTTATCGGATATCCCAGCGTCGGAAAATCCTCTATTTTGTCGGTCATCAGCTCTGCAAAACCCAAGATTGCGGATTATCACTTCACAACGCTCTCGCCGAACCTCGGAGTTGTTTCCACAGGTGGAGAGAGTGGCTTTGTTGCGGCGGATATTCCCGGACTTATAGAGGGCGCGGCAGACGGCGCGGGACTTGGTCACGCGTTCCTCCGTCACGTTGACAGATGCCGACTTCTCCTTCACGTAGTGGACATCTCCTGCTTTGAGGGCAGAGATCCCGTTGAGGATATCAAGATGATAAATACCGAGCTTGAGCGCTACAGTCCCGAGCTTGCAACCCGTCCGCAGATAATCATCGCTAACAAGGTCGATTCTCTCGACCGAGAGGCTGTGGATATAGACGCGTTTGAGAGCTATGTAGAAGAAATTGGCTGTCCTCTCCTTTATATCTCCGCTTGGACGGGCGAGGGACTTGACGAAATGATAAAGTTTGTTGGTGATATGCTTGAGGAGCTTCCGCCCCTCCGTGTCTACAGCGCGGAGTACGTTGGCGAGGAGATCGAGGTCGCAGATCCCAAGCAGCTCCAGATCAAGCGCGAGAAGGGAGTGTTCTACGTCGAGGGCGAGTGGCTCTACAACCTTATGGGACGCATCAATTTCGACGATTATGAGTCACTCAACTATTTCCAGAATATGCTCAAAAAAGCGGGTGTGTTTGAAGCGCTTGAGGCAAACGGCTGTAAGGACGGCGACACTGTTTCAATGTACGATTTCGAATTCGATTACGTAAAGTGATGAGTATGGAATTTCAAAGAAACTTTTACGATAAAGACTATAAAAAGGTCTGCTCGGCGATAGGCTGGGCGCTTGTGATCTTCATTGTGCTCTTTGGAGTGTTAAGCTTGCTTGTTCAGCCGCTGACACTTAAATTTTCCGAGGACCTCACAGAAGATGGGGTATATACGGTATACTCTCTTTTCGAGATCGTCGCATACCTCTCCTCGTTTTTGATACCCTCATTTCTGCTCACTCTCTTTTTAAGAGGCGGTAAGGTATTCGAGCGCTGCGGATATTCGCTGAAGATTGAAAAACACGCGCTCTTGCTTATTCCCGCAACGATAGCGGTGGCGCTTGTTGTATCCTATATCAACACGAGAATAATGTCGGTGTTCGGTGTTGAGGAGGCGTATAGCGCGCTCCTCGGTGAGGGTGGCGATAAGTACAGCGGATATCAGATAGTCCTGCTTTATATCTCGGGCGCGCTTGTGCCCGCGTTCTGTGAGGAGGTGCTCTTCCGTGGCAGAATACTCGCAAACCTCGCACCCTACGGCAAGACGGGTGCGATCGTGATCAGCTCGGTCCTGTTTGCGCTGATGCACCAAAATCCCTACCAGATACTCTACACTGCGGCGGCAGGTATAATGCTTGGTATGGCATATATCAAGACGGGCTCGATATGGCTCGGCACGGTGATACACTTTGTCAACAATGCATATTCGGTCACCAATGACGTGATCTATACAAACGCCCCGGGAGTTGCTACCGATGTGGTGCTTCTCCTTTTACAGGTGGCTGTAGTAGGCGTTGGAATCTTTTGCTTGGTAAAATATTTGCTTATCGAAAAGAAACTCAAAGCGAAAAAGTTTGACGAGGGATTTTTCGGCAAGGATATCTCGCTTGGCTCAAAATTTGCAGAAAAGCCGATTTCCAAACGTTATAGACTTAAAGGATTTTTCAGAGCATCTATAATTATATTTATAATTCTCTCTGTTCTCACAATGGTACTTCTTTTGCTTGGGCTTATGATAATAGCGGCGGGAGGCGTGATGTGATGTCTGATAAAGAATATATGGCGCGCGCCTTGGAGCTTGCAAGACTTGCGGCAGAGCAGGGCGAGGTGCCCGTTGGGGCGCTGATAGTGAGGGACGGCGAGATCATCTCGGAGGGGTATAACCAAAGGGAAACGAACGGTCTTGCCACAGCGCACGCGGAGGTCATCGCTATAGAGGAGGCTTGCCGAGTGCTTGGCGGTTGGCATCTTTCGGGATGTACGCTCTACGTTACGCTTGAGCCCTGTCCAATGTGTGCAGGGGCGCTGATAAACTCCCGAATAGACAGAGTTGTCTATGGGGTGAGAGATTCAAAAGCAGGCTGCCTTGGGAGTGTGCTTGATATGAACAGATATCCGTTCAACCATTCCTTTGAGGTGGAGAGCGGTGTGCTTGCCGAGGAGTGCGCTCGCGTACTCTCTGAGTTCTTTGCAAAAAAGAGAAGAAAATAAAAATATATCAAAAAGATAAAACGGGCGACTAAAGTTTTTAATGCTAAAGGACAGTAAAAAGCCGATATGGATTTATTTCAGTATCGGCTCTTTTCTATTTGTTGCACCACCGCTTGGGGTGGTGATTAAGTTTGCACTTGCGGGAAAATAAAAAAGCCTCCCTTGTCTAAAGGGAGGTGTCACGTACACACCGTGACGGAAGGATTGTAAAGCATTATTTTAGTACAAACAATCCCTCAGTCAGCTTCGCTGACAGCTCCCTTTACACAAGGGAGCCTCTGGCTACAACCGTTAGCCTTTCTGATGACGTGATATAAAAACTGTCCTTAAGAACACGCTCATAAACGTTGTCCGTTTTATCTTGCCACACACTTAGAAAACAACACCCCCCTGCGGTATTCCGCAGGGGGTGTCTTTTATTCGAGATCAACTGATCGATTAGAACTCGTCGGGTTCGTGGGGATCCATTATATCACCAAGCGAAGCGGACATAATGTCTCTTGTATCAATTTTTACGATCTCTATAGAAGGAACGTTATAAAATTTCATAGTCATAACTCTCCTTTCATTAGTTAAGGGGGGCAATGATAGCGTTGAGAACGTCTATCTGAGCCTGTGTGTAGCCTGCTTCGTCATCAGCAAGAGCTGCGTTAACAACTTCTGTGATGTCTCTTACAGCAGTTACGTCAGAGTAGATGTAGTTCCATCCAGTACCATCGTTATAAGCGATGTAGCCGCGAGCTGCGAAGTCTCTTTCGAGGTTAGCAGTCTTAACGTTGGAGATAGAGCCTGCGAAAATTGTGTTCGCACCATCTGTTCCGAAGGGGCTAGCAACTGTAGCTGCAACGTCGAGCTTAGATGCGGTATTGATTGTGAGCTCAAGATCCTGAGCATCGGGAGCGATGAGTGTTCCAACCTTAACGTTCTCTGCGCCGAACTTGGTTACGAGAGTAAGGAGATCTGCTTTGTTTACAGTAGACTTGAAACGGAGACCGGGAGCAACTGCGGAGATTCTTACAGAAGCCTTCTCGCTTGTTGTGATCTCAATTCTGTCTTCAACCTTTGTGGTCTCACCGGAGAGAACCATGAACTTGTAGGATACCTCTCCTGTTGCAGGAGCTGTTCCACCAGCGTTGGTGATAGCTGTAGCAATGTCGGATGTTATGTTTGTACCCAATGTTGCAGCATTATGGAACCATGTAAGGTAGGGAATATATTTAATATCGTCTGCAGTAACATTGTTGGCGGGGTTTTCTCTTGCAATATATTCCTTGGAAATCTTGAACTCATAAGTCTCAGTGTTTCCAACTCTGCTTCCCTCTACAAATATTTCCTGTTCAAATACGGGAGCTACGTGATCAGCATAGGCGGCGTTTTCATTAAGGTAAGCGTCATTGCCAGCGGTGAGTCTAGCCTGAACAGAAAGCTGCCACTTGTTGTGAGATGTATCGGGAGTATAGATGTTACATGTGTTTTCGAGTTTGAATCTGGGCCAGAAAGCGCGTCCGCTAACATCACGGTCATAAACTGCTGCATAGTAGATATATTCAGCATCGTGACCATAATACTCAACGATATTTTCGCTGTCAACTTCAGCGGTACCTGCACCGTAAATGCTTGCTGTGGGAGTGATTACCTTTGTGGGATACTCGTCAGCGCTGATAACACCGTCAAGTGTAGGTGTCTTTGTTACGGGCTTAACGTCAACTGCAAGACCAAGGTCGGTTACAACGGACTCCCAGTAGTTTTCCTCAACGGGCTTTTCACCAAGAACTATCATATTGCATACACGAGAAAGAGAAGAAGCAGATTCGCTAACAAAACCGGTGTCAACAGTTACACCCTGTGCTGTCAACCATGCAGCCTGACCGGCGGTAAGTACGTGGTCAAGGAAAGCGTATGTCCAGTTGGAACCATCGTACTTTGTGTCGTTATAACGTGTAGAATATGTGAACTTTGTAACTTCAGATGCGGAACCGAGACCCATCTGTGTCGCAAGATAAGCTCTGCTGAGCTTGACCTCTACGCAAGCAGGAGCATAAGACTGTGTAAAATTGTTGAAAGCGTCAAAGTCATCTCCCGCTACAGGAGCACTCTTGCCCGTGGGAGCAGAGCCTATAACGAACTGAGAGTCACCCTTATTGATGGTGATTGTCAGTGCATCAGCATCAGAAAGTGGTCTGTGAGACGAAAAAACATTAGGTGTAGCACCTATAATGTAATCGTGTGTAAGTCTGAATGTGAGCTGAGTTGCATGGTCATATGCGGCCTGTGATACAAAAGCATAGTAGATGAAATCTGCATCATAAGCCCAATACTCGGAAAGGGGATTTGTGTATTTGCTCATATCAGCACCGCCCGCCTTATTGGGGGTAATGGGATAGAGCTTTCTGGAGAATGTGTATTCTCCTTCGTTTATCGTACCGTCCTGAACAGGAGCGACTGCGATGGGGGCACCGATATATGCTTTTTCATAGCCGGGCATATCTTCAATGTCGATAGCTACCGGATCTGCTGCTACGGAAGTTACAACCACAGTCGAGCAGAGCATAAGCAGTGCCAAAATAAGTGCTAATGCTTTTTTCATTGGTTTTTTCTCCTTATTTAATTAAATTTGTAAGATTTGGGGTAGTACCCAATATGCTTCTTTATTATAACACATTTTTTTGGAAAATGTGTACAAAATAAAACACAGATTGTACAACATTGATGCTAAATCGGTACAAAATATGCCTAAAAATGGTGTAATGTTTAAAAAAGCGTGCACAAAAGAGGGCAAATTGTACAAAAACGAGAAGATTCTCCCGTTCGAGAGAGGGTGTTTTTGTTGGATTTTCACAATTTCGACTTTTTTTATACAAAAATGTTAAAATTTCTTTTTTGATAAAATTGTTATTTTCAGTGCTCTAAATATAGTTTTACGTTGCGTAAAAGTAAGGGGTAAACACAAAATTGCCCACAAGGAGCTTTTTGTTGGATCTGTTATAAACAGAAATCAGCAGAGAAAACAAGATCTCTGCTGATTTTTTTGTATAACGAAAACCAC